>DATHNB010000337.1:0-7749 GCA_035486495.1 Ferruginibacter sp.
AGCAGAAATTGGTACAATAAAAACACCTTTATCTAATAACTTCTTTATTACTTGTTTAGTAGTGTCGCTAATTGTATGGTCTTTTTGTAGTAAGGTACCATCCATATCTATAAAAACTGCTTTGTACATAATTCTCAATTGTTAGTTAGGCGGCGAAATTACTCATAAGTTTCGATTTTATTCTAGCGAAAAAATATCTACAATATGGGGTTAAAGCGAAACAGCTTTATTGAAATGTTATTTATGGACAGATAGTACAAACTGGCATGAATTTTACTCTGTACAAATGAACAAAAACATACAATTATGGAAACAATAACTGCAACCGCAACAACAGAGGTTTTGAATGATCTCATAATGATCAATAATGATAGAATTATCGGTTACGAACGCGCTATAAAAGAATTAGAAGATAAGGAAAATGACCTTAAACAGCTTTTTTTAAGTATGATCGATGAAAGCCGTCAATTAATAATGACATTAGGTACAGAAGTTGAAGTGCAAGGTGGTGATATTGAACATGGAACAACAAATGCGGGTAAGATATACAGAACCTGGATGGACGTAAAAAGCATATTTACGGGGCACGATCGTCATGCTATTTTAGCTAATTGCGAAAGTGGGGAAGATATGACACAAAGAGCTTATAGAACCGCATTAGCAGAAAAAGAAATGCCCGCTTTTATTAAAGCTATTGTATTAACCCAACAGCAAAAGTTGAAAGCATCTCACAATGAAATTAAGGCTTTAAGAGATGCTGCGATAGCGGCTTAATTACATTTTAATTTTATGAATTTCATTTTTTAAATTACAAATATCATGGATCATAAAAATAAATTAACGGAACTACATAAAGAATCTTTGGAAAGACTAGAGGAATATATTGCTTCAAATGCATTTCTTGAGTTAAACGAAAAGAAGAAGATTCAGGATGCAAAAAATGAATGGCACAATGCCTGGATTAATTTGCAAGAGACATTATTGATCTTAGAAAAAATAGAAATATAGTTTTTGGTAGAGATAAAGAAGGTCGTCGCTATTGTGACGACCTTCTTGTTTTATTTATTCGTGAATGATTACTTTTTCAATCCTGTCACCTTCTGTTACTGTGTCGATAATATCTTCTCCTTCAGTGATCTTTCCAAAACAAGTATGTACTCCGTCTAAATGTTTGGTCATATCACGGGTCATACAAACAAAAAATTGTGAACCTCCCGTATTTTTACCTCTATGCGCCATTGATAATACACCTCTGTCATGGTATTGTTTTTCTGCATTTGTTTCACAATTAATACTATAACCAGGGCCGCCAGTTCCAGGCATTCCTTTAGCACCTTCTTTTGTATTTGGACATCCACCTTGTAATACAAAACCTTTTAATACGCGGTGAAAAGTAACGCCATCATAAAAACCACTCTTTGCTAATTTTGCAAAATTCTGTACTGTTATTGGGGTTTCTTTTTCGTATAGATCAAATTTCATTGTGCCTTTAGCTGTAACAATTTCTGCTGTCATAATTTTCCTATTATTTTAATTGAAACGCAAATATCGTTCAATGAAAGTTTGCAAACAAAGCTGTCGTGTTTATCTTTTATAAATAAGTAATTTTGAAGGGATGAATAAGTTTATTGTTATTGTTTTGTTCTCTTTTCTAATTAGCTGTCATGCTAAATATGATAACCCACATATTGTGATACACAGTAATTACGGTGATATTGAAGTAGAACTCTTTCCAAAGCGGGCACCAAAAACGGTCGCTGCATTTTTATCTTATGTAGATTCTGGTTTTTATGATAATAGTAGCTTTTATCGTGTATTATTAACAGAAGGGTTAGCTGGTAATGATAATATAGGATTGATACAAGGTGGTATCTGGCAAACACATCCTCAACATTTACTTTCAATTCCGGGGATTGCTCATGAGTCAACTAAACAAACAGGTTTATCACATACGGATGGAACCATTTCTTTAGCAAGAACAAAAGTAGGAACTGCCAATACAGAGTTTTTTATTTGTATAGGAGATCAAACACAACTTGATTATGGCAATAATATGTTAGGTGATGGACAAGGTTTTGCAGCCTTTGGAAGAGTTATTAAAGGAATGAGTATTGTAAGAAAAATTCAATCACAACAAAGTAGTGGTGAAAATTTCACCGGTAAGATTCTGATCTCTTCGATAGAAAAATTATAAATTCTATCTACTATTAATTAACCCATTCTTTTCTTTGCGTCAATAATTCTTTTTCAATTATCGGACATATTGAACCATGTAATTCATTTTTTGGCCAATGAGAAAATGTTTCGTTTTTTAGATCGAAGTCTATAAATAAAGCTTCTTCTAAAAGTGGTTCATGATCTTCTGTTATATCTGTTACAATAAAGCGCCAAAAAGTTTCTTCCAAGATCGATTCAATTTTAAAATGGTAACTATTTCCCTTAGGTTTAGCAAAACGCAGACTGTTTTTCCAAATCATAATTAAAGATTTTAGGCAATGTAATAAAGTTAGGTGATGAAACTATAACGTATAATATTACCAAATAATATATAGTTGCACATTTAATCCACAATAGGTGATCAAACCTGTGAAAAAGGTGTGAATAACTATGATTTTACGGTGCACATCCTGCAATGTTTGTTTTACACCATTCCATTATATTTGCCGTCCTACTAAACTATTGTTACGTGCGTTTAAAGAGCTTAGAAATTAAAGGATTTAAGAGTTTTGCTGATAAGACCGTTCTCAATTTTGATGAAGGGATCACCGGCGTTATCGGGCCCAATGGTTGCGGTAAAAGTAATATTATTGATAGTATCCGCTGGGTAATTGGTGAGCATAAGATCAGTAATTTGCGTAGCGAAAACTTAGAGAGTCTTGTCTTCAATGGCTCTAAAACCCGTAGTGCCAGTGGTTTGGCAGAGGTTAGTCTTACTTTTGAAAACACAAAAAATCTTTTACCTACAGAATTTAATACCGTAACGGTAACGCGTAAATATTATAAAAACGGAGAAAGTGAATATCGTTTAAATGATGTAGCATGCCGTTTAAAAGACATCCATAATTTATTTATGGATACGGGTGTTAGTACAGATAGCTACGCTATCATTGAATTAGGAATGGTAGATGATATCATTAAGGATAAAGAGAATAGTCGTCGTAAAATGCTGGAACAGGCTGCCGGCATCACTATCTACAAAACACGTAAAAAAGAAGCAAAACTTAAACTGGATGCGACTGAACAGGATTTGGCACGTATTGAGGATCTATTGTTTGAGATCAATAATCAATTAAAAAGTTTAGAAAGTCAGGCTAAAAAAGCAGAAAAATATTTTGAGATAAAAAAAGAATACAAGGAGGTTAGCATTGAATTAGCTAAAGCTTCTTTGGAAGGTTTCAATATTACTTATCGTAATCTAAACGAACAACAACAGGCCGAAGTTGATAAACGTATTGAATTGGAAACAGCCATTGCTGTTGAAGATGCAGCATTACAACAAGAAAAGCTTGAGTTTGTAGAAAAGGAAAAAGCGTTGCAGCAAATGCAACACGCTTTTAACGAAATGTTGAGTACTGTTCGTAATAAGGAAAGTGAAAAAAGTCTTACCGCACAACGTTTACAGCATCTTAAAGAAAAAGAATTCAGCTTAAATGAATTCTTACAAAAAGCAAGCGGACAATTAACTGGCTTGGATGAAAGCATACAATTTACAAGCATCCAGATAAAAGACGAAGAAGTTAAACTCGAAGAGTTTGAAGGTAAGCTGGATGAACTTAAAAATGCAGTAGAAGATAAGCGTAAGGTATTTGATGAAAAAAGAAGCAGCATCGATTCGCTAAGAAGAGAAAATCAGGCTATTCAACGTACGCAATTTGAGGCCGAGAAGAATGTGGCTGTAGCAGATACAAGTATCCAAAACTTACAAAGAACAGTCGCACAGATAGAAGAAGAAAAGACACAGCGTCAAACGCAGATCCAACAATTAGAAGCAGAGAAAAAAGTTAAGACGGAAGAGTTAGAACAAAGAAAGATTGATCTGCAACAATTACAAGATCATCAGGAATTTACAAAAGAGCAAATTTTACAAACACAAAATGTGTTGGAAAACCTGCGCAGTGAATTGGCTGAAGAAAGCAGAAAATTAGATAGCAAAAAGAACGAACACGCGTTATTGAAGAGTTTGATCGATTCAATGGAAGGTTATCCTGAAAGTGTAAAATTCTTGCATAAAAATAAAGATTGGAACCATGAAGCGCCTTTGTTGAGTGATATTATTTATGTAAAAGAAGAATATCGCGCAGCAGTTGAAAATGTGTTGGAACCATATCTAAACTATTATGTAGTTAATAATTTGGAAGAAGGTTTACAAGCTGTTCATTTGTTAGACAATAACAAAAAAGGGAAAGCAAATTTCTTTTTGCAGGATAAGTTTACCGGTTTTGAAGAAACACATCAGCCTGCCGGAACAATTGCCGCATTAAGCGTTGTAGAGATAGATAGTAAATATGCTAATCTTGCGAAGCACTTATTAGGCAATGTTTTTATAGCTGAAAATGAAGAAGCATTACGCAATAGCAATGGCGCAGTAGTATTAGAAAAAACAGGTAAATACGTAAAAGGTAAATACTCTTTGACTGGCGGTAGTGTTGGTTTATTTGAAGGAAAGAAAATCGGCCGTGCGAAAAATTTAGAAAAATTAATTGAAAGTATTACTACACAGGAAGCTATTGTTGTTACTTTAAAAGAAAAGATCCAGGCTCGTCAGAATGAAGTGATCGCTTTTAATGAGAACTTAAAAGACAATGCGATCAAGCAAACACAGCAGGATATTAATAACCTGACTAACCTTGTTTTCTCTTTGCAGAATAAGATTGAGAACTTATATCATTTAGAAGAAACCAGTGCTGCAAGAATTGAGGATCTACAGGAGCAGTTAGAAAAAAATCGCGATGCGATATCAAGTACAAGAGATGAACTTGAAAAATTCAATACGCAATTAGAAGAACTGGGAGATAAGCTGCAAGCGATCGAGCAGGATTACGCAACAGCAGAACAAGAATATAATTTTGCAACAGCCACCTACAACGATAGCAATTTGCAGTTCACCAAATTGCAGAGCAAGATCAATTCTCTAAAACAAGAATTTGATTTTAAGAGCAATCAATTAAATGACCTTAAAGTTCAGGTAGAGAATAGTACAGCGCAATTAAGCGAAGCTTCCGGTAGTATTTCTGAAACGGCAAATGCATTAATCGAAGTAGAAGCTTTATTAGTAACGATGTTACAAAATAAAGATGCAGAAGAAAAGAAACTGAATGAAGCAGATCAGGCTTATTATAATATCCGTAATATTTTATCTGAGAAAGAAAGTGAGCTTCGTCACAAACAAAAATCTAAAGAAGGCATCGATCATTTATTAAATGAAATAAAAGATAAATTATCAGAGCTTAAGCTTCAGTTGGCCGGAATGAAAGAAAGGTTGAATGTTGAGTTTAAAATTGATCTGGATGCAATAATTGATGAAGCAAGAACAGGAGATACGCCATTGGAGGAGTTACAGGCCAGCAACGAAAAAATGCGCAGGCGTTTGGAAAATATCGGCGAAATAAATCCTACGGCAATTGAAGCGTATACGGAAATGAAAAAGCGTTACGAGTTCATCATGGAGCAAAAGAATGATCTGGTAACTGCGAAGGATAGTCTGATGCAAACTATTCAGGAAGTGGAAGCAACTGCTAATCAACAGTTCCTTGATACATTCAATAAAGTAAGAGAGAATTTCCAAAAAGTATTCAAGGCATTATTTACAGAAGATGATACAGCTGATATGGTTTTGGTAGATCCTGAAAACTTAGCCGAAACAGGAATTGATATCGTAGCGAAACCAAAAGGAAAACGTCCAAGCAGTATTGGACAATTAAGTGGGGGAGAGAAAACTTTAACAGCAACAGCTTTGTTATTCTCTATCTATTTGATAAAACCTGCACCATTCTGTATTTTGGATGAGGTTGACGCGCCGCTGGATGATGCAAACGTTGGTAAATTTACCAATATGATCAAGCAGTTTAGTCAAAATTCACAGTTCATTATCGTAACACATAATAAAATGACGATGAGTGCTGTGGATGTTATTTATGGCGTTACCATGCAAGAGCCGGGTGTAAGCAAATTAGTACCGGTTGATTTTAGAAGTTTGAATTAACATAGAAGTCAGAAAACATTGAGAAGACTACGGTATTCTAAAGGAGACAGCAGTCAAATAAATGATCTTTAAATCTTTATCATACACTAAAAACTAAAATAACTATTAAAATCTAACAATGAAAAAATTATTTATTCTTGCACTATTAGGTACAGCGTTAGTATCATGTAAAAAAACTAGTTCTGGATCAACACAGTCAATCCAGGCAACAATTGGTGGCACAGCTACTAACTTTAATGTTTTAGCTTCAGGAACCTCAACAGATTCAGGGAAAAACATCGAACTAATTGCATTGAATGGTACGAATCAGTCTACGGCATACGCTTTTGATATTATTATTAATTCGAATAGTGCGATTACCAAGGGTACATATTCTGATATAAATTCTAATACTCAATTTAATTATGGTCCATTCGCTACTAGTAGTCTTCCAAGTTATTCAAGTGCATTTTTGGTTACAGATCCTATAACTGTAGTTGTTACTTCAATTTCAACTACTAATATACAGGGTACATTTCAGGGAGATATTTATATGTACCAAGACTCTACCCAAGCTAAAAGGACTGTCACTAATGGAACGTTTAATGTTAATCTGAAAGAGCAATAGGGTTTATTATTTTTCTTTTATACGAGAAGTTAGAAAACATTGAGAAGATTATACCTTGACTTAACGGAGGTAAAGGACCTGACTTAACTGTCAGGTTTTTTATTTTTTGTTGCTATTCCTTATTGTATTTTTGAATTAAGATATGTCAGCAGAAAAAATTATCGGTGATTGGAAAAAGAAGATCTTCAAACCATTGTATTGGCTGGAAGGTGAGGAGGAATATTTTATTGATCAGGTAATGAATTATGCCGAACATAATATCTTACCTGAAAGTGAAGCTAGTTTTAATCTGACTGTTTTTTACGGTAAAGATGCCGTTTGGAGCGAAGTCGTAAATGCCTGCAGACGTTATCCAATGTTTGCAGAAAGACAAGTTGTGTTGCTAAAAGAAGCACAGCAAATGCGTGATCTGGAAAAACTGGATAGCTACATAGAAAATCCTTTACCATCAACAATTTTTGTTGTTAGCTACAAAGAGAAAACACTCGATAAAAGAACCAAGCTTTACAAAACCATTAAGAAAGAAGGTGAAGTTTTTACTTCTGAAAAAATAAAGGAGTACAAATTAGTAGAGTGGGTTAGCGCATATATTCAATCGCAAGGATTTACTGCTTCGCAGAAAGCAGTAATATTATTGGCAGAGCATATAGGAAATGATTTGAGTCGCATTTCTAATGAAATTGATAAGATCGTTGTTAACATCGGAGCTAAAAAGAATATCACGGAAGATGATATTGAAAAATATGTAGGTGTAAGCAAAGAATACAATGTATTTGAATTGCAGGATGCGCTTGGCAAAAAAAATTTTGCCAAAGCAATACGTATCATCCAGTATTTTGAAAGCAACCCGAAAGCCGCGCCGATACAGCTTATTTTGCCTGCATTGTATGGATATTTCAGTAAGCTGTATGCAATATTTGGCATGGCAGATAAAAGCGAA
>DATHNB010000338.1:0-3339 GCA_035486495.1 Ferruginibacter sp.
TGATAGGGATAGAAAAATAAAAAGTGGATCCTTTTCCTAATTCACTTTCTACACCAAATTTTGCATTGTGCCTTTTCAGAATTTCAGCACATATATATAAACCAATACCAAGGCCTTGTATGGGTAATCCATCCTCCGTAACACGGAAGAATTTGGTGAAAATATTTTCATAGTTTTCTTGTGATATGCCGACGCCAAAATCTTTTACACCAAAATAAAGATGCTCATCTTTTATTTTTGTGATAAGATGTATCACTTTAGATTCGGGTGCATATTTAATGGCATTATTAATGAAATTAATGATCACCTGCTCTAACCTAACATCATTACCATGAATTTTAGCTGTAGCGTTTCCAATTCTAACAAAAGTAAAGTCGGGATGAATTTGGTGAAGCGCATCAATAGTTGCATTCAATAAATTATCAAAATCCAGTTCCTTTATCTCAAATTTAAGTTTGCCGCTTTCTATTTTCGAAATATCTAACAGATCATTAATAAGGTTATCCAATTTGTTTACCTGCAATAAAGTTCTATCTACATATGCTTTTACTTTATCTTCTTTAGCGATCATCATGTCTAACAATTGCACATATGCTTTTATGCTTGTTAAAGGTGTTTTCAATTCATGACTCGCTATCGTTAAAAATTCATCCTTTCTTTTTACTGCCTGTTTTTGCTCTTCAATATCAGTAAATGAACCTACCCATTTTACAATCTTATCTTCTTCTTTTACAGGAAGAGCCCTTACCAAATGGTATCGGTAATTTTCCTCGCCAGATTTTTTAATTCGTAGTTCCATTTCTAATGGCTCTCCGGTTGCAATTGCTTTCTCCCATTTTTTTTGGATACACGGATCATCAGGATGATTAGGTGGAAAGTTTTTTGTTGATGACGTATATTGGTACCAATGCTCATTCACAAAATCTATCACACCATCGGCAGTGGCAGTAAACGCAATTTGAGGAATAGATTCAAGCGTTGAATGCAATTCTTTTAACTTTTCTAAAACCTGGTGCTCGGCTTTTTTCCTAAATTCTATCTCCAGCTTTAAGTTTTCCTGTACAACATTTAATTCTCGTTTTTGTTCATAAAGTTTATAGAATGTTTTTACTTTAAATAACAATATGTCCGTGTCAATAGGCTTTACTATATAATCAATTGCACCTGATGAATAGCCTTTTGTAATGAATTTTTTTTCTGTGTTTGCGGCGGATAGAAAAATAATGGGAATATCTTTTGTATGATTATTTTCGGAAAGAACCTCTGCAACTTCAAAACCATCCATCCCAGGCATTTGCACGTCTAAAATAATCAAAGCATAAGATCGCTTAAGTGTTTTCTTTAATGCCTCTTCTCCACTTAATGCTGTATCTGTCGGAAATGAATGAAGCTCAAGGATGGTTTTAAGAGAAAATACATTTTCAGGTCTGTCATCAACAATAAGAATCATAATGATGTAGTATTCAACTGCTTTTTAATATAAACCTGACTAATTTATATTGACAATTATTATTATAAGATTAATTTAAGTCTCCTTATTACATTAAGCAAAAAATATACCGTTATTATGTTTATTGATAATTCTGTTAACTACAGTATCCTCTGTAGAACTATTTCTACAGTTTTACAAATATACAAAATAAGACCGCGGTAGAAACCCCGGTCCTAAACTTAACCAATTTGCGTGTATCACTATGATTTTTGAACATCATAATTAATACAAACCTTGTGCCTTTTTATCATTGCAAATAATAACATTAGACAATTAAGATAATAAGTATAGTTATCCATAAGACTTATCTTCGCACATAATTTTTATTATGGCATTACTTGAAAAAGATCTGATTGTAAAAACCTCTTCACTTCCTAATTCAGGAAAAGGACTATTCACTAAAGTTTTTATCCCTAAAAAAACGCTCATTGTTGAATACCAGGGCGAAATATGTAAATGGAAAGATGTAGAAGATAATTTTGATAACGGTTACATATATTATGTAAACCGCAATCACGTTATTGACGCTGGTAAGAGTGTAAAATTTTTAGCTCGTTATGCCAATGACGCTTTTGGATTATCAAAAATTAAGGGCACACGCAATAATTCAAAATACAAAACTAAAGGACGACAGGTCTTTATTGAATCTGTTGAAGATATCCATCCCGGCGAAGAAATTTTTGTTAGTTATGGAGAAGAATATTGGAACGTGGTTAAGAAAAATATAACGATCGATAACAAAAAAAAATCCGGTAAATAATTTTACCGATATAATTAGGTTTCGTATAAATCTATTTTTCTCCCACGATAATTGCATAGATAACATACAACCAGCCTAGGATGCCATGAATAATGGCCCATAATACAGATTTATTTCTGGTCCATGAAATAGCCACTGCTATTATAGTTCCTAATCCAACACCAGGATAAAAAAACACCGGCTGCATATACCCATAATCATAGGTTCTTGCTATGCAAGAAGTAAATATTGTTGCAACAAAAACAGCTGCTATACATAATTTTTTGTTCATATCATTTAATTAGAAAACTAGGCATGACCTAGAGTGTAATTTTGCTCTTGCTTAAGAAGCGATCTTTTAACCGACATTAAATGAACCAATGACTTTAAGATAACTTGACTCAATTTAATTGCTTCGGCTTTCTTCTTTTTGTCTATTTCAGTTAATCCTACAAATATTAATTTAGAATCTAATTGCTGCAAGAAAGATATCTTTTCGTTGGTTTGTTGCAAAGTCATGATCTATTATTTTTAAGGTTTTAAGTTCCTTTACTTATTCAAATTACAAACCAATCATTTTTAAGTATAAAACAAAGAGCAAAATTGTTATTATGTAGAATGCTTTCCTCATAATGACTTAAAATGTGGGATAATAGATTCCATACAAAGACACGCTTTGCTATATAAATAAAAATGCTGATAAACAAAGTATCACACCTTATCTATCAGCATACCCTCATCCAAGCTTTATCTATACAAAACTCCAATAATCGTAATACTGGTGGAGATTAGTCTTAGGCCAATGGTTCTTATCAAAGCCGGGAGCTTTTTCTAAAACTTCTTTTGGCTGATCAAAGACGTATAATCTTTTACCTGAGTTAACCTCTAAAAGCTTGAAAGGCACGGAAAAATATTTATCCCCTATTCCTAAGAAGCCTCCAAATTCAATTATATAATATTCGATTTTCCCCGTAGTGATATCTATCATCACATCTTCTATTTTACCTAAATATTCATCGTTCTTATTATATACTTCATCTCCTATTATTGAAGATGCTGTTAAATAATGCAATGGCAAATTAGGATATTTAGCGCCTTCTGCAACTCC
>DATHNB010000339.1:0-6605 GCA_035486495.1 Ferruginibacter sp.
AAAAGAAAAAGGAGCCAATTGGCTCCTTTTTCTTTTTAAGTAAATGCGACGAAAAATGTCAGGCTTTTCAATCTGACATTTTTATTATATAGTTGCTCCATAACCAAGTACAAAAGGTGGGTTACCCAACCATTCGGCTAAATGTTGCGAAATTATTTTTGATTCTACCATAAATCCATCGTGCCCATAAGTCGAATCTATTTCTATCAGGGTAGCATCCGGCAAATTATTAGCTATAAATTTCTGTTCTATTAAAGGACAAAGTATGTCGCTACTAATCCCGATAATTAAAGTTCTTTGTGTGATACTATTTAGTACCGGTTCTAACTTTCCACCACGTCCACGTCCTAAATGATGACTATCCATACTTTTCGTCAAAAGCCAATAAGTATATGCATTAAAGCGTTGTACTAGTTTATCTCCCTGATAATTGATATAGGAAGAAGCTTTATAATTATCCAGTTTCTCCGTATCAGGATCAGTCTGGTGCTTAACCATAATACCATAATTGCGATAAGTAAGCATTCCTATAGCACGTGCAGCTTTCAGGCCTTTTTTCCCAGCTTCCGGCGAAAGATTCTTCCAGGTGCTATCCGCCTCTATTGATAAACGTTGGGCTGTATGGGTAGCAATACCCCAGGCACTTTCAGTTGGTGAAGTTGCCAATATGAATAAGTTTTCTATCCGGCTCTTTTCCATCACGCTCCATTCCAAAGCCTGGTAACCTCCCATGCTTCCCCCCATTATCAAAAATATTTTCTCAATTCGTAAATGCTCACGAAGTAAAATATGCGCTTTAACCATATCTCTTATGGTTATTTGAGGGAAAGTACTGTAGTAAGGCTTCTGCGTAGCAGGATCAGTACTTAATGGGCCGCTGGTACCATAACAGGAACCAAGTATATTGGCACAAACTATAAAATATTTTTTGGGATCCACTACATGATCATCCCCCACTACACCTTCCCACCAGGTAGCCGCGTCAGCATTGGCTGTCAGGGCATGACAAACCCATACAACATTGCTTTTATCGGCATTTAAAGTGCCGTAAGTATGGTAGGCTATTGTAACTTCAGGTAGAGATTCCCCACTTTCCAGCTCAAACCTATGTTGGTAATGAAAATAATCCATCAATCAGAATCTGTTGAAATTGCAAAGTAAAGGCTTGCATGAATTACATTTGCAAAAAAGATAAGAAATGATAAAAATAAATTTAAACAGGGTCGAAGGCGATGCCGGCTTCGAAGCAACGGATGCTAATGGTCATATTGTACGTTTAGATACAAGTCCTGAAACAGGGGGCGTTAATTTTGGTATTCGTCCTATGCAGGGTTTATTGATGAGTTTAGGTGCCTGTAGCGGAATTGACATTGTTTCTATATTAAAAAAACAAAGACAGGAAATTAAAGGCTTTTCAATTGAGATAGAAGGTGAAAGAGAAAAAGGAAAAGAACCTTCTTTATGGACCAATATTTATATGACCTTTACTTTAACGGGGCCTGATGAAGATAAAGCGAAAAGAGCTTGTGACCTATCAATCAGTAAATACTGTTCAGTAGCAGAAACATTACGCAGAGCAGGAGCTACAATTAACTGGAGTTTGATAATCAAGAATTAAAAAGAAAGATCAAGAGTGCCAAAATATTAAATAAAAAATATTAAATAGTACATACCAATGGAACAACATCCAATTACAAAAGCCATCCGCAAAAGAACGGAGCAAACAAATGAGATGGAACACTCATCTCCCCTATTTCTTACCAGCAGTTTCAGTTTTGATAACGCGGAGGATATGCGTGCGGCTTTTGCGGATGAAACAGATGATAATATTTACAGCCGTTTCAGCAACCCATCAGTAAAAGAATTTACAGATAGAGTTGTAATATTAGAAGGTGCTGAAGCTGGTTATGCCACTTCATCAGGTATGAGTGCAGTATTTGCCTCATTTATGGCGCTGCTAAAAAAAGGTGATCATCTTGTTGCGTGCAATGCTATTTTTGGCAGCACGGTTACCATCTTAAATAAATACCTTCCTAATTACGGTATTGATGTTACTTATGTCAGCGCTACAAAGCCTGAAGAATGGGAAGCTGCAATAAAGCCGAATACCAAGATGATCTATTTGGAAACACCTACCAATCCCGGATTAGATATTATCGATCTTGAATTTGCAGGCAAACTGGCAAAAAAGCACAATGTTATTTTAAATGTAGATAATTGTTTTGCAACACCGGTCAATCAAACACCGATACAATATGGTGCGGACCTTGTTGTACATTCTGCCACTAAATGGATGGACGGACAAGGAAGGGTTTTAGGTGGCGTGATCGTTGGAAAAAAAGAACTGATAAATAATATTTATTTATTCTGCAGAAGTACGGGACCAGCAATGTCACCATTTAACGCATGGGTATTAAGTAGAAGTTTAGAAACATTGGATGTTCGTATGGAGCGTCATTCTTCGAATGCATTTCATATTGCTAAAGCTTTGGAAAAGCATCCTAAAATAAGTTTTACTAAATATCCTTTTTTACAAAGCCATCCACAATATGCTATCGCGAAAAAACAAATGAAGAACGGTGGTGCATTAGTAGTATTTGAATTAAAAGGAGGTTTAGCAAGTGGACAAAAATTCTTAGATAGTTTAGAAATGCTTACACTTACCGCTAATTTAGGTGATAGCAGAAGTATTGCGTCTCATCCTGCAAGCACAACACATGCCAAATTAACAGAAGCCGAAAGAGCTGCGGTTAACATAACACCCGGACTTATCCGTATTTCCGTTGGTTTAGAATATGTTGATGATATACTAAATGACATTTTGCAAGCACTCGATAAGTGTTAGCATATTCTTTTTAAAATATATTTATTTTTTGTAATGCCGGCTCTAATTAGTCGGCATTTTTTATTTTAAAAATATTAGTCTATAGTTTTGGTAGACTAATAAATTAACTTTACGTTTGCATTCGTTACTAATTTCTAGTTTGTTTTTTTGAACTATACAATTTACCTCCGGGAACGTTGTATAGTTCATTCAAGCAAAAGGCAAAGTAATAAACCAACATTATGTCATCATTATTACAACATACTTACACAACAGCTAATTGCATAAAGGCAATTACATTTTCATGTTGCTGTTGTTGCTAAGCCTTACTTGGCAAGATTCTTCTTTATATACTTCTCTAACTTTATTTTAATACAAATGGACATACTTTTTTTTCACAGCAAAGCAGAATCAACAAATACTCTTTGCTATACATTTTTAATTGAAGGCGGTTTATTATCACATACACGTGCTGGCCCTTAAGATATACCCCTATTAAAACGAAATAAAAGAATGGCCAGAAACTGTTGGAGCAGTTCTGGCCGGTAACAAAAGAGGCTTGGGATAGCAGCAAAGTGCATTGAGCACTTGCTGCCGGCCTTATTGTGTAACGCAAATATAAGAGAAAGCTTTAAGCGTTTTCTGAGATTTTTTTACACAATAGGCTGATTAAATAATAATCAAACTAAATCAACTATGCGTAAAATTAATGCTTACAGAATGGCTAAGCTTTTTGTACTAACGGGCTTCTTTGCAGCTATCGGTTTTTTATCCGCAAAAGCGCAGGATCAACCGAATACAACAATAAAGGGAAATGTTTTGGATCTGAAAACAAAAAATCCCATAGCCGGTGCCTCCATACATATTGATGGTTCAACCAATACGGCGATAACAGACAATAAAGGAAATTTTCAATTAACAACTTATAAAAAATTACCTGTTACCTTATTCATCAGTTTTGTTGGTTATCAAACACAGCTGGTAACTGTAGATAGCAGTAATAGTGATCTTGTTGCTATACAATTAAAAGATGCACCTAATCAATTATCCGATGTAGTTGTAGTAGGTTATGGCACACAAAGAAGAAAAGATGTTGCAGGTTCTATATCATCTGTATCAAAAGAAAATCTTAGTCGTCCTGTAACTTCTCCTGATAATTTATTGCAAGGTTCTGTGTCTGGTGTTACTGTTACGCAAAGTTCAGGTCAGCCCGGTGCAGGTGCAAGTATTAGAATACGAGGAGGTAATTCTCTAAGTTTTGGTAACGATCCATTGTATGTTATTGATGGATTTATCTATTACAACAATAATGCTTTAGCAAATACAGGTGCTACTCCCGGTGTTACTGTAAATGCATTGTCTACAATTAATCCCAGTGATATTGAATCTATTGATGTACTGAAAGATGCATCGGCTACTGCGATCTATGGTTCACGTGGCGCTAACGGTGTTGTAATTATCACTACAAAAAAAGGAACAAAGGGTAGCAATAATATTTCTTACGGTGTATATTATGGTACTGAACAAGTTGACAAAACATTATCATTAATGAATGGACCTGAATGGGCAAAATTATATGATGATATTTATAAAGCAACACCAACGTTACAAACTGGTTCAGGACCAGCTACCAAAGCAAAAATAGATTCTTTAGGTGCAACAGGAAAAAGTGCAGACTGGCAGGATGCAGCCATAAGAAGTGCGGCTGTGCAAAATCATCAGCTGACCATTTACGGCGGAGATGAAAAATCTAGATACTCCATTGCGGCAAATTATTTTGATCAGGGTGGTATACTTTTAAATACAGATTTTCAACGTTATTCAGGACGCGTTAACTATGAAAGAAATGCTACTGATAAATTAAAAATATCAACCAGTGTTTTTGGAAGCAGCTCTACAGAAGATAAATTAACAGGGCCCTTTAATTCGCTTAACTCAGGTAATGCCTTCACTACTTTATTAAGTGTAAGTCCTTTGCATCCTATATATAATTCAAATGGATCTTATAACACTACGGCTGATCCTTTCTTTTCAAATATTAACAGCACAACGCAGCCATATACCACTAACCCATTACAGGATATCACTGCAACAATTAACAAAACCTATCTTACCCGTTTCTTAGGAAATTTTTCTGCTGAATATAAATTCACTAAGGATCTACTTTTAAAGATAACTGGTGGCGGAGACTTCCTTAACACCAAGCAAAACTATTATGCTCCTAATTATACCGCATCTCCAGGTGGTCCTAGTGGAGCTTCTACAGGTTCTGGTGTAAATGGATCCGCATCTGTTGGTGTTAGCCATGCTGTTAGTTGGTTGAATGAAAACACGCTTACTTACGATCATACATTTAAAGAAAATCATTTCGTAAATGTATTGGTTGGTTATACTATTCAACAACAAAATCAAGAAACAGTTGTATCTAACGCGGATAATTTTCCTAACAATCTAACCACCTTCAATAACCTTTCTTACGGTACTCCATTTGTAGGAGCTTCTTCAGAAGCGCCATATACAATTGAATCATGGTTAGGAAGGATCAACTACTCATACGAGCATCGGTATAATGTAAGTATAACGGGTAGAGAGGATGGTGCATCAGTATTAGGACCCGATAAAAAATATGGGTTCTTCCCTTCTATCGGTTTTTCATGGAACACATCCGACGAAAAATTCTTTGAAAAATATACTAACGTTGTAAGCAATTTAAAAGTAAGATTATCTGCAGGTCAAACTGGGAATGCGAATATTCCTCCTTATTCTGCACCAAGTTTAGTCGGCGGTCCTTACACTTACTTCTTTGGGAATACTCTAGCGCAAGGTCTTTCCTCTATACAATTAGCTAACAATAATTTGACATGGGAAACCACCACACAATATGATGGAGGTATTGATATCGGATTATTTAAAAACCGTATCTCTTTAACCGCGGATGCTTATTATAAAAAGACAACCAATTTATTTGTAAGTGCAGGCGGACTTGTTCCTCTTTCTACAGGTTATGCTTCTGTTGCTGAAAATATTGGAAGTATAGAAAATAAAGGGATCGAACTTTCTTTAAATACTGATAATGTTAGAACAAAAGATTTTGATTGGAAAACAACTTTGATCTACGCAACCAATGCCAATAAGATATTAAGTCTTGGGCCAAGTCAATCTTTTCAACCTGTAGCAGCTACCGGCCAGGTATCTCCGGAAATTCTTAAAGTAGGTTTACCTATCGGAACATTTTGGGGTTATAGTACAGACGGACTGTTAAAGACATCTGATGTTTATGGAGCTCATCCTGCACCAACATTATTAGGTGTATCTCAACAAACGGGCGATAGAAAATATGTTGATATTAACGGAGACGGAAAGATTGATGCGAATGATAAACACAATCTTGGTAATGCTCAGGCTAAGTTTACGGCTAGCATGTCTAACACATTTACCTACAAAGGTTTTGATCTGTCAATCTTTTTCCAGGGATCTTTTGGAAACAAAATATTTAACCTTGAGGAACAACAGTTAGAAATAACTAAAACTACAACGAACGTTTCAACAGTATTATTAAACAGGTACGATTCTATTAATAATCCAAACGGAAAATATCCTAAAGCTGTAAATGCTCCAGTGGCACAGGTTCAGGATACTTATATTGAAGATGGATCATACATAAGATTAAAAAATGTAACGCTAGGCTATACATTCCCAATAAAGATCGCTTCTAAAATACGTTCTAAGCAGATCAGGTTATACATATCAGCGCAAAACCTGTTGACTATTACACACTATT
>DATHNB010000340.1:0-20128 GCA_035486495.1 Ferruginibacter sp.
AAAAGTATCCAACCTATTGGCCCCAATTTTGTACAGCAACTATTTTAGAATGGAAACATCTTTTAAAACCAAATAAGTATAAAAATATAATAATAGAAAGCTTACAACTTTTAGTGGTTGATAAAAGAATTAATTTATATGCTTTTGCGATAATGTCTAATCACATGCATTTGATATGGCAACCATTATTGGATCATACTCCAATATAGTATTCAGCATAGTTTATTGACGAATACTGCGCAACGAATTAAATCTGATCTATACGAAAATCATCCGGAAGTATTATCTCGTTTTAAAGCAAATGCGAAAGATAGGGATTATCAGTTTTGGGAAAGAAATTCATTAGGTATTGATCTTTATAATCATGAGGTATTTCTGCAAAAGATCAACTATATACATAATAATCCTGTTAAAGCAGGATTATGCGCACTGCCAGTGGAGTATCATTATTCATCCGCAAAATTTTACGAATTTGGTATTGATGATTTTAATTTTCTTACTCATTATAATGGCTAAGACTTCGGCTGTTGGCGAGGACGCACAACAGCGGCGTGCAGGATTGGTTTGTGCCAACGAAGGCCAGAAGTAGATACATCTCATGTATAAAAAATCCCCAAGCAAAGCTCAGGGATCTAAATTATATTTTCTCGTCAACGATTAAATACTATTCAATCGAATTCTAATTCTTCAACAAAACCAACAACTTCGCCAATTTAGATTTCAATTCTTTTCTAGGAATAATAAAATCCAAAAAGCCATGTTCCAGTAAAAATTCACTGCGTTGAAAACCTTCAGGCAGATCTTTTTTAATCGTTTCTTTAATAACTCTCGGACCTGCAAAGCCGATCAGCGCACCCGGTTCACCACAAATAATATCACCCAGCATAGCGAAAGATGCTGTGGTTCCACCAAAAGTAGGATCGGTACATAGAGAAATATAAGGAACACCGGCATCAGCCAATTGAGATAGTTTTCCGGATGTTTTTGCTAACTGCATTAGAGAGAAAGCACTCTCCATCATTCTTGCACCACCACTTTTATTGATGATCATAAAAGGAACCTTGTGCTTGATGCAATAATCGCAGGCGCGTGATATTTTTTCTCCCATTACACTACCCAAACTACCGCCGATAAATTCAAAATCCATACACGCTACTACAAGATCATTACCATCAACTTTACCATGCGCCACAGTTATAGAATCATGAATATCCGTTTTCTCATACGTTTCTTCTAATCTTTTGCTGTAAGGCTTAAGATCAACGAAGTTTAAGTAATCTTTCGAGACAATGTTCGCAAACAATTCTTCAAAAGCACCATCATCAAATATGATATCAAAATATTCTCCGCTACCAATTCTATGATGATATTCGCACTTCGGACAAACAAATAAATTTTCTCTTAGCTCACTAACGGTGCAGGTTAATTTGCAAGATGGACATTTTGTCCAAATTCCTTCCGGTGCATCTGCCTTATCTTTAGTGGCAGTAAGAATACCTTTTTTTATTCGTTTAAACCATCTTCTTTTTGTCTCTTCAGTCTGTCCATCTTCACCAGCGAGGTTGGCGTCAAAATCTTCTTCTTTTCTCATGCTCAAATTTTAGATTAAAAATCAAAAACAAAAAAGTAAAAAATGTCAACCTTTATTAATGGTTTAATTTTTTACTTTTTATTCTTTACTTATTTATTACGATTGATGCAATTCAAATCATCAAAAGCAACTTCTAAACGTTTAATGAAATTATCTTGTCCTTTGCGTAACCATACACGAGGATCATAGTATTTTTTGTTTGGTTTTTCAGGACCTTCAGGATTACCTAACTGGCCTTGTAAAAACGCTTCGTTCTTTTTGTAGAAGTTCAAAGTACCTTCCCAGAATGCCCATTGCATATCTGTATCGATATTCATTTTGATAGCACCATAACCAATCGCTTCTCTGATTTGAGTTTGTGAAGAACCACTACCACCATGGAATACAAAGTAAACAGGTTTTGGAGCTGTCTTTAGTTCTTTTTCAATATGTACCTGGCTGTTGTGTAAAATAACCGGAGTTAATTGAACATTACCAGATTTATAAACACCGTGTACGTTACCAAAAGCAGCAGCCACTGTAAATAGTTTACCAACTTTAGATAATTCTTTGTAAGAATATAAAACGTGTTCCGGTTGCGTATATAATTTGTCATTATCAACATCGCTGTTATCAACACCATCTTCTTCACCACCTGTAACACCTAATTCGATTTCGATACTCATACCCAATGGAGCCATACGTTTGTAGAACTCAACTGATGTGTGGATGTTTTCTTCAATTGGTTCTTCAGAAAGATCCAACATGTGAGAACTGAATAAAGGCACACCTGTTTCTTTAAAATGTTTTTCGCCAGCATCAATTAATGCACTGATCCATGGTAACCATTTTGCGGAAGCATGATCTGTATGTAACACAACAGGCACACCGTAATGTTTTGCTACGTTATGAACGTGTAAAGCACCAGAGATAGCACCTGCAATATTTGCTTGTAATTTATCATTCGGCATTCCTTTACCAGCGATGAACTGTGCACCACCGTTTGAAAATTGTATGATAACCGGAGAATTAACTTTAGCTGCTGTTTCAAGAACCGCATTAATGGTATCTGTACCGATGCAGTTAACTGCAGGTAATGCAAATTTGTTGTCTTTTGCGTCGTTATACAAGGCTTCTAATTCTTTACCAAATAATACGCCAGCTGTGTACTTACTCATGTGTTATTTTTTTGTTTTTTTAGTTATTAGGGCTGCAATATACAGCATAAAAAATAATTGGATAAATTTGAGAGATATCGCCTGCCAGTATAGCTTGTAATGGGCTTAGTCTCAAGATAAAAGTAGCCGGTAGCAAGACATTCAATTTCTTGCTACCGGCTACTTTTATCTTAGTTCTTTTCTTATTTGGCCAGACTTTGTATAATATCATATTTTGTTACAATATGATAAGCCCCGCTTTCATCTTTACTTAATACGGCCCCACTTTCTTTATTGATAAAAGAACTTAAACGTTCTACAGGCGTATCGAAAGAAACTACAGGATATGGCTTTTCCATAACTGATGCAATGGAGAGTGTTTTTATATCTCCGTTGGTTAATATTTTATTGAATAAACCACTCTCAGATATTGCTCCTACATTTTCATCGCCATCGATCACAGGAATATTTTCAATATCATATTTCTTCATGATCTGTATCGCTTCAGAAACTAATTGTGTTGGTTTTACTGTTATCAACGACTGACTTCTTCTACCACTGATCAGATCTTTAAAAGTTTTCACTTCTAAAAATCCGCGTTCCATCATCCATTCATCGTTGTATATTTTTCCTACATAACGACTACCATGATCATGAAAAATACAAACTATTACATCTCCTTTTTTCAATTTATCTTTTAGTTGCATCATTCCCTGCAAGCAACTTCCTGCACTATATCCGCAAAACAATCCTTCTTCTTTTGCAATTCGACGCGCCATGATCGCACCATCTTTGTCCGTTACTTTTTCAAACAGATCTATCAAACTCATATCATAATTTGCGGGAATAAAATCTTCTCCAAATCCTTCGCTGATGTATGGATACACTTCTTTCTGATCGAGCTCTCCAGTATCAAAATATTTTTTTAATAACGAACCATAGCTATCAATTGCCCAAATTTGTATGTCAGGATTTTTTTCTTTTAGATATTGTGCCGTCCCAACAATAGTTCCACCCGTTCCGGATGCTACAACCAAGTGTGTTATTTTACCTTCTGTTTGTTCCCATATTTCCGGACCAGTTTGTTCATAATGCGCTTGTCTGTTAGCAAGATTATCATACTGATTTACATACCAGCTATTCGGCACTTCAGTTGCTAACCGTTTTGAAACAGAATAATATGAACGCGGATCTTCAGGCTCAACATTCGTTGGACAAACAATCACTTCCGCACCAACTGCTTTTAATATATCAGCTTTCTCTTTTGATTGTTTATCTGTAGTGGTAAAAATACATTTGTATCCTTTTACACAAGCCGCCAAAGCTAGTCCCATACCAGTGTTGCCACTAGTGCCCTCGATGATAGTTCCACCAGGTTTTATCTTTCCTTCTTTCTCTGCAACTTCCAGCATCTTTACTGCCATGCGATCCTTAATAGAATTACCGGGATTAAAATATTCCACTTTTGCCAGTACGGTGCACGGCAAATCTTTGGTAATTTTATTTAGTCTGATCATCGGTGTATCACCAATTGTATCAAGAATGCTATTGAGCCACATACTGTTTATTTTTAATTATGTTGAATTACGCTAATTGCTTTTTTAACACCATCGTCATCCGTATTCATCGTTTCATAAAAACCTTCGCTGCGCCATATTTCACGGGCAATGGATGATTTGATGCGAAGTATGATGCCTTCTTTTTCTTTTGGTGAAATATTATTTATTGAAAGAGAATCTTTAGCAACAGCTGCTGTAAAAAGTTTCCAGTCATCTTCTGTAAAAGAAAATTGCTTGTCGAAGCTTGCTATTGTTTTATAGGCATTCAATCGATCTTTATTTTGCAAATAATACGTATAAGCAAAATCCCCGATAACCCCACTCACATATATTTCCGACATACTTAATGAATAACCACTCGTATCGAACGGAATAAAAATATCAGGTGTTATTCCTCCGCCACCATACACAGTTTTACCGTGCATGGTTTTATACATTTTGGTAGAATCATTTTTTATGGAATCTGCACTCAACACTTCTCCATCACGAAAACGATTATTTATTTCATTGTAATACGCTTTATCGCCATCAGCATACGAGCGCTGAATGCTTCTTCCGATTGGCGTGTAATACCTCGCAATGGTTAGTCTTAATGCGCTACCATCGCTTAGGTCGTATTGTTGTTGTACCAATCCTTTTCCAAAAGTTCTTCTGCCGATGATGGTTGCTCTGTCCCAATCCTGCAATGCTCCCATTAATATTTCGCTGGCACTTGCTGTGCCTTCATCTGCCAATACAATTAATTTCCCCTCTTCAAAAGCTCCCGGATGCATGCAACGGTATTCCTTTTTAGGAGAATGCAGGCCTTCGGTATAAGTAATCAATTTATCTCCATCTAAAAATTCATCAGCAATGGCTGTAGCTTGTTCCAACACACCGCCGCCATTGCCTCTTAAATCGAGTATCAAATTTTTTAATCCTTGTTTTTGCAATGCTTCTAATGATAGCATAAATTCTCTGTACGTTAATTCTGAGAATTTATTCAGGCGGATGTAGCCGGTACTATCTGCAATTATATAACTCGCATCAACACTACTAACTGGGATCATACCACGAATAATC
This sequence comes from Ferruginibacter sp., assembly GCA_035486495.1. Taxonomy (GTDB): domain Bacteria; phylum Bacteroidota; class Bacteroidia; order Chitinophagales; family Chitinophagaceae; genus Ferruginibacter. The sequence continues at coordinate 5,349 of DATHNB010000340.1, forward strand.
GTAAAAGATCTTACAGCTCCGTTTCTTAAAAGTTTGATCGTTACTTTAGACGTTGCATCTCCCTTCAATAATTTACGTACGCCATCAGAAGTTATTTTATTACCAGCGACCAAACTATCATCAATCTTTATAAATTTATCGCCGATCTGTATACCAGCTTTATCGCTTGGCCCGTCAGGCAATACATTCAGTACATTAATCGTATCATTTAACAGACTGAATTCAATACCGATACCATAAAAATTACCTGCTAATTCCTCGTTCACATTTTGTAATTCAGCTGCAGGAATAAAAACAGAATGCGGATCAAGTTTACTTAACATAGCCACAATAGCCGTATCACTCAATGCGTTTCCATTCACTTCATCCACATATTTATTTTGGATAAGGCTCGTTGCTTGTAATAGAGTACTTGTCTTATCTATAGAGAAAAAAGATTTACCGGGCATACTATCCCTCATAACATATCCAAAATATACCCCTGCTATCATCGTGATACTAAAAAGTAGTGGTTGCCAAACTTTTAAATTCTTCTTCATATTTTATCCTGAAATTTATCTGTCGTGCTTTTACAAGCTGGTGCAAAATTGTCGATAAATATTGGTTGTTGACAGTATTAATTAAAATTTTGTTTCAATTTCAGTTATTATCATAGCACATAGCGATTATTATGTTACTTTTAAACGCAAATTCTACTAATCTCAACTAATCTATATGGCTATCAAATTAATAGCAGACAGTGGTTCAACCAAAGCAGAATGGTGCCTGCTTGACGGCAAGAAAAAGAAAACCTTCTACACGCAGGGCATTAGTCCTTATTTTCTTTCTGCGGAGCAAATACAAAATATTTTAGAGTATGAGTTAGTGCCCAAAATGAAAAAAGTTGTTCCGGTTGAGATACATTATTATGGAACAGGTTGCAGCAATCCTGCAAATGTAAAAATTGTAAAACAAGCTATTAGTAAGGTTTTTCCAAAAGCAAAAATTAGTGTGGATCATGATCTGATGGGCGCAGCAAAAGCTTTGTGCGGCGATGAAAAGGGCGTCGCCTGCATTTTAGGAACAGGTTCTAACTCATGTTATTATAACGGAAGAAACATAATTAAAAATAGTCCCGGACTTGGTTATATATTAGGTGATGAAGGCAGCGGTGCTTATCTCGGTAAAAAAGTAGTGCAATATTATTTATACAACACTTTTGATGCTGATCTGATGGATCGCTTCAATGCAAAATTCAATACCAGTTCTATAGAAATATTAGACGCTGTTTATAAAAATCCTTTACCTAATCGTTACTTGGCATCTTTCACTATTTTTTTAGTGGAAAACCGTGGCCATTATATGATTGAAAATATTATTGAGGATGGGTTCAACGACTTTTTCTTTAACCACGTATATAAATACAGGGAAAGCTGGACGATGCCCGTGCATTTCATAGGCAGTGTTGCGTATGGATTTAGAGACATTTTAAAAGATATGTGTGCCATATATGAGCTGCAATTAGGCAAAGTTTTAAAGAATCCGATGGATGGATTGGTTAAATACCATAGTTAAACCCTGTTTTTGTTAAAATTCTTGGTTCACATGAGTAATTTTAGTAATTTTCCTACTGTAAATACTAACTAAAACTTGCTCGTATGAATATTAAAATTTTACTTCTTACTACATTTACCGCTATTTCTTTTTTCGCTAAAGCACAAGATGAAACGTATGCTATTACTGGTAGCAGTACACATGATTCTTTATGGAAGAATATACATGTAGTCAATAGCTCAACAGGTAAATTTGTAAAAGATATACCAACAACTGGTACAAACGATTTGATAGCTGCTGCCGCATTCGACAAAAGTCATAACAAATTGTTTTTTTGCACGCTATATACCGGCGAATTAAAGTGGGTAAATTTGAGTAATAACAGTCTTCAATTAAATGAAAATGTGTTACAAGGCCAACACTTTAGTACAACGAATAATATATACGACCAAAGTGATAACGTAACAAGAATGTGTATTGCCGCGAACGGAAATGGTTATGCTATCAGCAACGATGCTAATCATCTTTACACTTTTACAACAAGCAATACTGTTATTACTGATCTAGGCACATTAACAGATGATGCAGCTAATGGTAGCACATCTGTACACAATCAATGTACCAGCTGGGGTGGAGATATGATCGCTGATGCTTTTGGAAAATTATATTTAATAACTGCCAATCATTATGTATTTAGTATTGACGTAACAACAAAAATTGCCACATTGATCGGCACTATAACCGGATTACCTGGAGATTTTTCTACCAATGGTGCCGCTGTTAATGCCGATGGAGATGTACTACTTGCAAGCGCTATCGGGAAAGAAGGATTTTATACAATAGATTTTTCAAATCTTGCCGCCACTAAAATTCAAAATGCCGATTCAAGTTATGAGGTTTCTGATCTGGCAAGCAGCAATTTATTATTTCAAAATTCAGCAAATACAACAAGCTATACACTTGAATCAAGTAGCACAGCATTAACACAGGCTGTAGATTCAAAAATTTATCCCAATCCAATTACAGGTACATCATTTGTAATATCATTAAATGAACAAACAGCTGGTAAATACACGATTCTATTAACTGATTTACAAGGAACAACATTACAATCAAGTTCTGTAACTCTTTTAGCAGGTAGCCAGTCTGCAACTGTTAACTTAACATCCAAGCCTGCACAAGGAATGTATATTGTAAAAGTGATGGATGAAACTGGTGCAACAGTTTTGCTGGATAAGGTTGTTGTTAATTAAAATATCAGTCTCTGACTAAGTAAAAAACGTCTTGAATTTTTTAAGGCGTTTTTTTATTAATATATTATCGTAATATTGCAATATACAAATAAAATATGGGCGCAAGTAAAACAGATCATTTCACAGATAAACAAAATGCTATCGCTACATTAGCAAAAGCATTGGGCCATCCTGCAAGAATAGCCATACTTGATTATTTATTAAAAGTAGATACTTGCATTTGTGGCGATATCGTTAATGAATTACCTCTCGCCCAACCTACAGTTTCACAGCATTTAAAAGAATTAAAGAATGCGGGAATCATCAAGGGGAATATTGAAGGAAATGCCATCTGCTATTGCATTGATGAAAAAGTACTATCAAAATTACAATCATATTTTACCCGCATTGAAACTAAAATAGAAAAGAAAAATAATCGCTGTTGTTAAGCATTAAAAAAAAGTAACATGAAACTATCTGAAATAAAAAATCATCTTACTACCATAGAAGCTGTAAGTTTCAAATTACCTACCGGCGAAAATATTCCCGCACATTTTCATATCACGGAAGTCGGGCTTGTAAGTAAACATTTTATAGATTGTGGTGGCACGGAACGTTTTGAAAAAATCGTCAATTTCCAATTATGGAACGCGAATGATCTTGATCACCGTTTACAACCACAAAAATTATTGAGTATAATCGCACTTTCTGAAAAAATATTAGGCAAAGAAGATCTGGAAATTGAAGTAGAATACCAATCAGATACAATAGGCAAATACGGCTTACATTTTAACGGAAAAGATTTTGTACTTGTTCCAAAACAAACAGCTTGTCTGGCACAAGATAACTGCGTCATTCCTGCAACAAAACAAAAAATATCATTAGCCACATTACAAGAAGAAAAAGCTTGCTGCTCGCCCAGAGAAGGCTGTTGCTAACATATTATGGAAATAGTACTAAAACATAAAAAGAAGATCATCATTACATTTTCCGTAATCATTTTAGATATAATCTTTGGGTTTGATCCAAAATTTACATTGATAAATATTATCTGGTTATTCGTTTAAAAAATACAAATGAAAAAAATACTTGTTCTCTGTACAGGCAATAGCTGTCGCAGCCAAATAGCCGAAGGATACTTAAGATACTTTGCAAAAGATAAAGCTGAGATCTATAGTGCAGGAGTTGAAACACATGGCGTAAATCCAAAAGCCATAGCTATTATGAAAGAAGTTGGCATTGATATTTCAAAGCACACATCCAACAATATCGAAGAGTATCGAAATATTGAATTCGACTTTGTAATCACTGTTTGTGATAACGCCAAAGAACGTTGTCCTTTCTTTCCATCAAAAGCAATAAAATTTCACCACAACTTTCCTGATCCTGCAAAAGCAACAGGAACAGATGAAGATATTTTAGAAGCATTCCGTGATGTAAGACAACAGATCAAAGACTATTGTCAACAATTTGTAGCCGATAATTTATAGAGAATTCACAACTTCTTCTTCCAGCAATGCTTTTAAATCGGTTAATACTTTCATCCAGTTTTGTTCTGAATGTTCTCTTATTTTTTCATCCGGCACATTATCCTGAGTAATGGTCAAGGTCGTCTCGTTACTGTTATTGGCATGCAGCTCATAAGTAATAAGTACATAATTTTCAGGCTTATCTTCAATACCCGACATTGAACTCCAATAATTATACTTGAGTAATTTATTGGGAACAATGGCTATAATGGTACCCTTATCCTCATATTTTTTCTCCTCCCACTCACCTCTAAAAATAATCGGTCTGCCTACTTTCCAGTCGGAAATAACATCTGTACCGAAAAAGTATTTTTTTATTATCCTGGGAATCGTCAATGCTTCCCATATTTTTAATGGGTAAGTATCTATTATAATGCTCGCTCTTGCTGTTATATTAGTTTTCATTTTCTGTAGTTTTTATCTCTTTATACACTAAAATTGATGCCAAAATAGTATGATAAATAAACAATATTTTTGCGCCACGTTATGGTTAAACCTAATGTAATTTTATGGCAGCATTATCATTTGACCTCCAACATACCGACTCTACAACTAAAGCAAGAGCGGGTAAAATAACTACCGATCATGGTGAGATATTGACCCCAATATTTATGCCCGTAGGTACAGTGGGTACTGTAAAAGCTGTAACCCAACAACAATTGATAAATGATGTAAAAGCACAAATAATATTAGGCAATACATATCATTTATATTTACGTCCGGGATTGGAGGTTTTAGAAGCTGCGGGCGGATTACACAAATTCAATAGCTGGGATAAGCCTATATTAACAGATAGTGGTGGGTACCAGGTTTTTTCACTGGCCAATAATAGGAAACTCTCAGAGGAAGGCGCTTTATTTCAAAGCCATATTGACGGCAGTAAACACCTGTTTACACCCGAAAAAGTAATGGATATACAACGCATCATTGGCGGAGATATCATTATGGCGTTTGATGAATGCCCTCCCTATCCAAGTGATCTTACTTATGCAAAAAAAAGTATGGAACTCACTCATCGCTGGTTAGACAGATGCTTTACAAGATTTAATGAAACCCCTGACAAATACGGCTATACGCAGAATCTATTTCCCATTGTCCAAGGGAGCACCTACAAAGAATTACGCACCGAATCTGCACAATACATTGCTTCAAAAAATGCAACAGGAAATGCCATAGGCGGCTTAAGCGTTGGCGAACCAACAGAAATGATGTATGAGTATACCGAACTTTGCTGCGATATTTTACCCCAACAAAAGCCCCGTTATTTAATGGGTGTTGGTACCCCCTGGAATATTTTAGAGTGCATTGCGCTCGGTATTGATATGTTTGACTGCGTTATGCCCACCCGTAATGGCCGCAATGCCATGCTTTTTACCAGCAAGGGTATCATCAACATAGATAATAAAAAATGGGAGAAAGATTTTAGCCCGATCGATGATGGCATTGATTGTGAAGTAAGTAATTATTATACGAAGGCCTACCTGCGCCACCTGATGAAAGCTCAGGAATATTTGGGTCTTACCATAGCCAGTGTCCACAACCTGGCTTTTTACCTGTGGTTGGTTAACGAAGCTAGAAAACACATCATTGCGGGAGATTTTGGCAGTTGGAAGGCCACTATGGTAGAACAATTACAACAACGTTTATAAAAATACATACCACTCGTGGAAAATTGTTTTTGGGTAATGATTTTTTAATATCTTTAAGACGCAAAATCAAACTTGACTATTATGAAACAAAAAATTTTCTACGGCCTGCTTGTTATATTAGCTCCATTTTGGACAAATGCACAAATGGTTATTAATCCTAAAGATGCACAAGTAAATGTTTCTATCGAAGATGCTAAAACACAAAAAGCTCTTAGCAATGAAATAATAGTTTTCAAAAGTTCTGCTAACAATAACGAATACCAGGGGTTATCAGATTCTACAGGAAAATTCACTTTAAGACTTCCACCAGGAGCTAATTATGAAATATTTATTCTCGGTTTCCAGGATTCTACCAGTTATAATGTTTTACAAATTCCTGCTTTAAAAAATCCGAATGCTCATTTTACACAACCTTTTGTTGTGGATATACAATTTGAAGCACCGAAATCTTATGTTTTCAATGGCTGTAATTTTGAGACTGGTAAATCTGACCTAAAACCAGAATCTTATGCTCCAATAGATAATCTTGTTGACTATTTAAATAGAAAAACAGATGTTAAAATAGAGATAGATGGCTACACAGACGATGTAGGAAGTGAAGCTTCCAACATGACATTATCATTAGCGAGAGCTAATACAGTGAGAGCCTATATTTTAATGAAAGGTATATCTCCTGACAGAGTTTCAGCAAAAGGTTTTGGTATGGATGATCCTATCGCAGATAATGCAACTGCAGAAGGAAGGGCCCAAAACAGAAGAATGGAAGTTAAGATGTTAGATAACAACTAATCTTTCTTTAAAATATCATTAGAAAAGCCGGTAATTGCCGGCTTTTCTAATTTTCACCATCCAATTTTAGCAATTTAACTTACCCTATTCATTTTAAAGCTTATAGTTTTCAGTTACTTTTGCGGCGGACAATTTTATGAAGAAGATCGATCGTTACATATTAAAAAGTTACCTGTCAACTTTTTTCTTTTGTATATTATTATTTACAGCTATTGTAGTAGTAATAGATATAAGCGAGCATGCCGATGATTTTGCATTAGCCAAATTATCGGCGTGGCAAATATTTACTCAGTTCTATCTCGGTTTTATTCCTCGCATTGACGCTTTGCTATTCCCATTATTTTCTTTTATTTCTGTTATTTTCTTTACAGCAAAAATGGCTGAAAGATCTGAAGTAGTTGCTATTTTAAGCAGCGGTGTTAGTTTTAAAAGATATCTATACCCATACTGGATTGGCGGAATTTTTCTTGCTGCAGTACTATGGTTTGGTTATCGCTATGTTGTACCAAGAGCTAATGAAAAATGGGGGAATTTTACTACCAAATACATTGATTCTAATGTAGGAGATTTTGATCAGGGGACTATTAAAGAAAATGTTTATTTCCGTCTTGATTCTACTTCCTATGCCGGTATCCGCTATTATAATTCGGATAGTAAAAACGGCAATAACTTTTTTGAAGAAAAGATCATCGATAATAAATTGGTATATGACCTTCGTGCTCAAAGCATTATTTGGGATAGTACGGCAAAAAAATGGAGACTATATAATGTAAGCGAAAGGTTCTTTACAAATGATAATAAATTCACTATAAAAAGAATCAATGATACATTGAAAGCATATAGCTTCAAGCCAATCGATCTAAAAAAAGATGATTACTTAAAGGATAGAATGTCTACTCCTGAACTGAACGAATATATCCGCATGGAACAATTAAGAGGTTCTGAACAAATAGGAACATTATTAGTTGAAAGATATAACAGAGACGCTATACCATTTTCAGTAATTGTTTTAACGATCATTGGTGTATCGCTATCTTCCCGTAAAGTGCGTGGTGGCAGTGGGTTTCACTTAGCGATGGGGATCATCATAAGCTCACTATACATTTTATGTAGCAGGTTTTCTGTAGTGTTTGCTATGAAAGGAAATTTTCCTCCTGTACTTGCCGCATGGACACCTAATATAATTTTTGCCGGCGTAGCTTTTTATCTTTATAAAAGAGCACCCAAATAATAAAAGAAGTAAAGAAATATCTATGTTGAAGGTATTTATTCCATTAACAACCAACACTGCCGTGAATAGTAAAAATGGTTTTATGTCTTCCTCTGCTTACTTCAATTGTTCCATTATAAGTAGCATATTCATCTCCTTCAACTCTTGATATTGTAGTCTTTACTCTTACTGTATATCCTTCACCACCAAATGTACCAACGTATGTGCTGTCATTATCAATATTTTCCTTTTGTCCTTTATAAATAGGGTGCAGGAATATTAAATTGCCTCCGATCTTAATAGCTGCAAAGCCCGTATAATCAGCCATGAAGATGTAATGCTCTTTAGTATAGCTTATTGAATCGGCTGAAAAAGTAGCTGTGCAACCACCAATCGTATCTGCAGGTGTACTTGAAAATGTATCCAGTACAATTTCAGGTTGTGCAGTTTGTATAGCTATGGAATCCTTTTTTAGAGAATCAATTTTTTGTACAACAGTATCTGTTTTAATATTTGATACTATTTTCGTTTGCTTGTTATTTGAACAAGAATAAAAAATAAATAACAGCAAGATGGGTAATGATGATAGTAGTTTCATATATAGTAGTAGTCGTTCTACCAAATATACGGAACTATCTAATATGGTAGTGATTAGTAGCTTCTCTTATAAGAGAATTGAGAACAAGAACGTCAGCTTAACTCTTTACAATTTTATTAAAGCTGGTAGCAATCCCCTTAATAACAGCAGAACTAAACCCTTTGTGTTCCATTTCATTTAAACCTGCGATAGTTAATCCTTTTGGTGTAGTTACTTTATCAATTTCCTGTTCAGGATGTGTATTTTTCTGTAATAAAAGGTCTGCCGCACCTTTAGCTGTCTGCGCTGCAATTAAAGCTGCTGTTTTAGCATCAAAACCAATTTCAATTCCACCTTGTATGCTGGCACGGATATAACGCAATGCAAATGCAGTACCGCAAGAGCCCAATACAGTAGCGGCATCCATTAATTTTTCATCTATCACGGCTACTTTACCAATGGTAGCAAACAATTCTTTTACATGATCGATCTGCTCCTCAGTGGCGTTGCTAAAACTTAAGCAGGTCATACTTTCCTGTATGGCTGCTGCAGTATTTGGCATTGCTTTACAAATAGCTATTTTCTTTTTAACGATCTCTTCTATATCTTTTGTTGATACGCCTGCAATAACAGATATCAACATGTGTTTTGCTGTTAATTCTTTTTTCAGGTCACCCAATACCTCTGCAATTTGAAAAGGCTTTACTGCAAATATTACTAACTCACTGTTACGCACAGCCTCAGCATTATCAGTGATAACTTTTACCCCTTTATCGCTCAATGATTTAAGGGTACTGATATTTCTTTTTGTGATAGTAATATCAACAGGCTTGCTGAACTTACTTTTTAATAAGCCTTCTGCAATAGCAGTACCTAAATTTCCGCCGCCGATTATCGCAATTTTTTTGCTCATAAGAAAACCCCCAACCCCCTAAAGGGGGCTTTTGTGAATGATTACTTAATGTTGTTCTATTTTTATAAAGCTACTTTTATTTTTAACCTATTAAATTAAAGCTATTGAATATCACTTATACTTCTCAATCTCCCTTTGAGGGGGGCAGGGGGTTTACAATGCACTTAACGCTGTTTCCGATTCTTGCCCCTTTAACAAATTTTCAATCGCACAATCATATTTCTGTTTCCAGTCTTTTATTGAACCCCAGCTTGTATTATCTATTTTGATATCTCCTTTTGTAACAGTTCCTATTTTTTTAAATGGAACCTTAGCTGTTTTTAATATTGATTCAACATTCGCTTCATTTGATTTATCAACTGAAACTACTACCCTGCTTTGTGCCTCACCAAAAAGATACGCATCTTTTCTGATACTGCTATCTGTTTCAACAACATAACCTAAATTATGGTTAAAGCTACTCTCTGTTAAAGTTACAAACAAGCCACCTTCGCTGATATCATGCGCAGATGCGATCTGTTTATTTTTGATCAATTTTAAAATAGCTTGTTGCAAAACAAATTCTTCATCTAAATTAAAATAAGGAGCAGGACTATGTTCCACACCATGAAGCTTATGCAAATATTCAGAAGAGTTGATATCATTTTTTATTGCACCTACTAAATAAATAGCATCGTCTTCTTTTTTAAAATCCATTGTCATTTTATCTTTCACATTATCCAACACACCTACCATTCCAATTGTTGGTGTAGGATAAACCGGACCATCAGGAGATTGATTATAAAAACTAACATTACCTCCGGTAACAGGCGTATCGAACTTAACGCAAGCTTCGCCCATTCCTTTGATAGCATTTACAAATTGATAATACACTTCCGGATCGTAAGGGTTACCAAAATTTAAACAGTTAGTTACACCTAATGGTTCTCCTCCACTACAAACAATATTTCTTGCAGCTTCTGCAACAGCGATCATTGCTCCTTTATATGGATCAGCAAAAACATAACGACTGTTACAATCTGTTGTTAGTGCCAATGCTTTATTTGTTGGTTTTGCTAATACAACAGCTGCATCGCTAGGTTGATTGGTTCCGGTTGTACCTGCACCTACCATACTGTCATACTGCGTATATATCCAACGTTTAGATGCGATGCTTGGTAATTGAATTAATACATCCGCAGTCGCTTTTAAATCTGTTGGCACTTTAATACTATCAGGATTGAATGCTTTTATTTTAGCCAAATATTTTGGTTCAGTGTATGGTCTGTCATATACCGGAGCTCCACCGCCTAATACCAATTCATATGCAGGAACTTCAGCTTCCAATTCTCCATTCATGAAAAATTGTAATTTACCATCGGTTGTTACTTCACCGATCTGGCTGCATGGAAGATCCCATTTATCGAACACATCCAACACTAATTTTTCTTTTCCTTTTTCAACACACATCAACATTCTTTCCTGGCTCTCACTTAACAAAATCTCCCATGCCTTCATATTTTTTTGACGCATTGGCACTTTGTCCAAATCAATTCTCATTCCTACTTCACCTTTCGCACTCATTTCTGCAGTAGAGCATATAATGCCCGCTGCGCCCATGTCTTGCATACCAACAACAGCACCTGTCTTTATTACTTCCAGACAAGCTTCTAATAATTTCTTTTCCTGAAACGGATCTCCAACTTGTACAGCAGGAAGATCTTCTGCACTATCAGCTGTAATATCTGCAGATGCAAATGATGCTCCACCGATACCATCTTTACCGGTTGCACTTCCTACAAAAAATATCGGATTACCTTTCCCTGTCGCAATTGCAGAAACTGTTGTACCATTTTTTAAAGTACCAACGCTCATCGCATTTACTAATGGATTGGTATGATAACAATCCTCAAAATATATTTCGCCACCAACTGTTGGTACACCAAAGCAGTTTCCATAATGTCCAATACCATGTACCACACCTGCTAACAAATGCTGTGTTTTCGCTTCCTTCAAATTACCAAAACGTAAAGAGTTCAAAGAAGCAATTGGTCTTGCACCCATCGTAAAAATATCACGATGAATACCTCCGACGCCTGTTGCCGCTCCTTGAAATGGTTCAATGGCACTTGGATGATTATGGCTCTCGATTTTAAATACTACGCCGTATCCGTCACCAATATCCATTAAGCCAGCATTTTCTTCACCGGCTTTCACCAACATTTTCTTTCCATCGCGTGGTAACGTTTTTAACCATTTGATAGAGTTCTTATAACTACAATGCTCGCTCCACATAGCACTGAAGCAGCATAATTCATTAAAATTAGGGGTGCGACCAAGCTTTTGCTTGATCAATTCAAATTCCTCAGCTGTTAGTCTTAACTGTTCGGCGGTCTTTACTGTAATGTCCATAATTGTAAAAATAGAGTGCAAAAATACAAACTGCATTTCTTTTTTAATGAAGCATTGGCAGTTATTATTTTAACTAACTTCCCACACTAAATTTTCTGCATTGAATTGCTTCCTTTTTATCATTTATTTACTGGTGTTTTGCCAGCTGCTTGTTAAAAGCCGCTTTGTGATAAATAGTGGCATAAAGCCTGCAATTCTCATTAGCATCTTTTTGTTAAAAGTAGCATTGGGCATGGCCAATGCATGGCTAATATTTCATTATACGCATGGCGGTGACACCTGGGAATACCATACAGAAGGACTGAAAGAATATCACCTGCTTTTTATCGACCCAAAAGAATATCTGCTCAATATTTTTCACTCAGGTTATCAAACAGGCTATTCAGGTCTTTTCAGTTCCGTTAATTCTTACTGGAACGATCTAAAAGAGAACCTTATCGTTAAGCTATTATCCGTATTTGATATTTTTAGCGGCGGCTATTATTATACCAATGTAATTTTCTTCAATTTTATAGTATTATTTGGCAATGTTGCATTGTACAGAGTATTCGTAGAAGTTTATAAAGGCAAAGAAAATATTTTGTTGATCAGTTGTTTTCTACTGCCATCCTTCTTGTTGTTCACTAGTTCTATTCATAAAGAAGGATTGATCTTGCTCGCTCTTGGCATTACCATATACATAATATATAACAGTCTAAATAGAAAGCGTATATCCATTACCGGTATAGTAAGTGTATTATTTTGCCTGCTGTATATCTTTTTACAACGCAACTTTGTATTGATCGCTTTACTACCAGCTCTTTTAGCCTGGATACTTGCCGACAGTAAACAGTATCATCCTTTAAAAACCTTTGTAATAGTGTATGGTATTGGTGTTATTATCTTTTTTGTTGCAGGAATGATATCTCCAAAATTGAACCTGCCATATCATGTTGCACAAAAACAATTGGCGTTTTTAGCATTAAAAAATGCTCATTCGGCTATTCCTGTTGATACGTTACAGCCAACTTTTGTCAGCTTTGTACATAACTCACTACAGGCATTTAATCATGGAGCCATGAGACCATATATTGCAGATGGAGGGGCCGCTCCATTTTTATATCCGTTTGCCATTGAAATTATTTTATATCAATTACTGTTGGTCATTTTTGTTTTTTATCAAAAACGAAACGATTCCCTTTCACTCAATGACAGATCGTTTATCTTATTTGGTGTGTTTTTTAGCCTGTCACTAATAATGATCATTGGCTATACGATCCCAATAATTGGCGCTATTATACGGTACCGCTCTATCTATTTTCCCTTCATTCTATCTCCGATATTATGTTCCACTAACTGGAAAAGGTTAAAATTCAGAAAACATTAAAAAAAAATACAATATTTTACTTTTGGCGTTTTTTTGTTAAAAATTTTGATTTTATATAAACTATAATTGATTTATTGAAATTAATTGCTTTTTTTTGTATCTCTAAATTAAAACTATTATGCAATCACTTCGTTTTAAAGCAATTGACAATTTACTTACCAATCCTGAAAAGGTAGATGTTAAAGCATCTAAAAAAATTACAGCAATTTTTGGTGAAAACGTTTTTACTCTAAAAACTGCACGCCAGTTTTTAAGTGATGAAGGATATAAAAGTCTTGTAGCATCAATTAAAAGCGGTAAAAAAATTGACCGTTTTATGGGCAACCAAATTGCCAACGGTTTAAAAGCATGGGCAGAAACTAAAGGTGTTACTCATTACACTCACTGGTTTCAACCATTAACAGAACTTTCTGCAGAAAAACATGATTCTTTCTTTACATTAAAAGGAGACGGAACACCTATAGAAGAATTTGAAGGAAACGCATTGATCCAACAAGAACCGGATGCCTCTTCTTTCCCCAACGGAGGTTTAAGAGCAACATTTGAAGCACGTGGCTATACTGCATGGGATCCATCTTCTCCTGCATTCATCATGGAAATAGGTACTGGTAAAACTTTATGCATTCCTACAATATTTGTTTCTTATACAGGTGAATCTCTTGATGCTAAAACGCCTTTAATTAAAGCATTAGTTGCATTAGATAAATCTGCCGTTGATGTTTGTCAATATTTTGATAAGAATGTTACTAAAGTACATTCTTCTCTAGGTTGGGAACAAGAGTATTTTGTAATTGATGCAGGTATGGTAAATGCTCGTCCTGATTTGATCATGACTGGTCGTACCGTATTTGGTCATGCTCCTGCAAAAGGACAACAATTGGAAGATCATTACTTTGGTGCAATTCCTGAAAGAGTATATGCCTTCATGAGAGATTACGAAGAAGAAGCTTACAAACTAGGCATTCCTTTACGTACGCGTCATAATGAAGTTGCTCCTTCTCAGTTTGAATGTGCTCCTATTTATGAAGAAGCAAACTTAGCTGTTGATCATAACACTTTATTAATGGATGTTATGACACGCGTTGCTAAACGTCATAATCTGATCGTTTTATTACACGAAAAACCATTTGCTGGAATTAACGGTAGTGGTAAACATAATAACTGGAGTATTTCTACTGATACCGGTGTTAACTTATTGGCTCCTGGTAAAACACCAAAAACCAATTTGATGTTCTTAACATTCTTTGTTAATACGATCAAAGCGGTTCATGATTATGCTGAATTATTAAGAGCATCTATCGCAAGTGCGGGTAATGATCACCGTTTAGGTGCTAACGAAGCTCCTCCTGCTATTATTTCTATCTTCATTGGTAAATACCTGACTGAAGTATTGAACCAGGTTGAAACACGCGTTGGCGGTAAGTTTGATGAACAAGATGAAGCAATGCTTAAATTGGATATTCATAAAACTATCCCTGAATTAATGTTGGATAATACGGATAGAAACAGAACTTCTCCATTCGCATTTACAGGAAACAAATTTGAGTTCCGTGCGGTAGGTTCTGGTGCTAACTGTGCTAATGCAATGACA
>DATHNB010000341.1:0-4103 GCA_035486495.1 Ferruginibacter sp.
TAAATCAAGATTAATATCTACATCAATATCTAAAAACCCAACATTTTCAATTTTCTCTTTAGCGATGTTAATATCTTTCATAATAATTTTTAATAATTCCTTTTTATAAAATAATCTATTACTATTAGTGGTGTGGATTTGTGGACAGAAATATTTTTATAAACTTGTAATACTCAAAATTACTAATTATCCACTTCTACCCACAGCCAATTAACATAATTATTAATAAATATATAATACTGCTTAGTTGCTCTTTAGATCATTTTATATATTTTTTTAAACACGTCTTAATAAAAATAACCGAGGATAATTAAAAAAGAATATTGAACATTTTCTATGTTAGAAGAACATCCTATAAATTATATTTTATCAACGGCTTTAAGTAACACCCATAATTAGAACCCAAATTTTACTCAAAATCCCCCCGATTTTTAAAATGAAAACTGGGGCTTATTAACAACAAATCAGTTTTATCAACAGCCTTATGTTAATAGATCAACGGAGCTGTTAAATATGGGTCTGATTTTAATAAAATGTAACTCTTTACCAATCATTACATTTTAAGTATTAATATACATAATTATCCTATTTTTGCCGTCAATTTTAATTAATAAAGGCTATGCAGATTATACAAAATATTCGTGATAAAGGTGCAGCAATTGTAATTGCCGTAATTGCACTTAGTTTAATTGGATTTATATTAATGGATGCTAAGCAAGGAAGCAACCGTATGTTTAGCGGCAACAACTCTTCGATTGGTAAAATTAATGGGGAACCTATAGATAATGCTGATTATAGTAAACGTGTAAAAGATGCAGAAGATCAACAGGAACAACAATACGGCCGTCGCGTAACCGGAGATCAGATCTATCAAGTAAGACAAAATGTATGGGATCAATTAGTAGCTGAAAAAGTATTAGCTACCGAATTCGATAAACTTGGTCTTTCTTTTTCACCAAAAGAATTAGTTACTATATTATATAGCGACAATGCTCCTGCCGCATTAAAGCAAGCCTTTACAGATAAAACAACGGGTCAATATGATATAGCAAAGGTTCAGGAATGGTGGGCACAGGCTAAAAAATCAAAAGGAGATCAAAGAGAAGCAATTGAAACACAAATTATAGAGCCTATTAAATTAAATGCTCTATATACAAAATACAGTTCTTTAATAAGCGCAAGTGCTTATTATCCTACCTGGATGAAGCAAAAAGACAAAATAGATAATAAAACGTTTGCTTCAATTTCTTATGTTAGTATACCGTATAATGTAATTAACGATAGTTCTGTAACTGTAACTGATCAAGATATTACAGATTATCTTCAAAAAAATAAAGAAAAATATAAACAAGATGGAGGCCGTACAATATCGTATGTAACTTTTAGTGCGAATCCAAGTACAGCTGATACAGCAAAAGCTCTACAATCGGTTGCGGATCTTAAAGAATCATTTACCACAGATACAAGTGCGCAGCTTTTTTTGGAAAGAAATATATCAGCAACTGATTTTTCAGGTACATATGCTGTAAAATCAAGTTTGAATATGCTGCCAAAAGATTCGATAGCAGCATTGTCTGTTGGAAAAGTATATGGCCCTTATTTAGATCGTGGGGATTTTGTATTAGCTAAAATGTTAGGAACAAAAGAACTACCCGATAGTGTAAAGTGCAGACACATATTAATAGCAACCTCAGATCCTCAAACACAACAGTCAACATTAGATGACAGTACAGCACATAAACGTGCAGATAGTATTGCTGCGGCAATTCAGGGCGGCGCCGATTTTAACGAAATGGTGTTAAAATATAGTGACGATCAGGGAAGCAAAACTAAAAAAGGAGAATATGATTTCACGGAGAATCAATTTTCAGGCTTAGCAAAAGAATTTGCTGAAACTATTTTTTACGGAAAAACAGGTGACAAGAAAGTAATACATACACAATTTGGCTGGCATTATATTGAAGTAATGAATCAAAAAGATTTTGAGCCTGCGTACAAAATTGCTTATATGTCGAAAGAAATTTTGTCTAGCGACGAAACAATAAATGCCGCAAGTGTAGCGGCTACAAAATTATCTGGCGAAGCAAAAGATGCGCAAACTTTTAATGCCTATGTTTCAAAAAATGGTTTAAATGAAGTTAATATAACAGAACCATTAAAAGAAAATGATTACCAAATAGGAAATTTGCAGGATGCAAGACAAATAGTAAAATGGGCCTTTGGTGCAAAAGAAGGTGATGTAAGTGAAGCTTTCAGTGTTGGAGATCAATTTGTAGTAGCAATAGTTAATAAAATTATTCCGGAAGGATTACCTGACGCGCAAACAGCAAGACCGCAAGTAGAAAATATTATACGAAATCTTAAGAAAGCAGATGAAATAACTAAAAAATTAGGAAGTTCACCAACCCTGGAATCAGCGGCGACAGCTTATGGTAAATCTATTCAAATAGCAGGTGCGGATTCTTCTTTAACATTTAGCTCTCAAATTATAAATGGTGTAGGACAGGAGCCAAAGTTGATAGGAGCATCTTTTGATAAGCCTTATCAAACAGCTGTATCTGCACCGATTGTTGGATTAAATGCTGTTTATATAATGAAAATAAACAGTTGGGGAACCAAAGCGGATGATTTACAAGAAGTTGCAACACAACAAAATGCTGATAAAGAAAGGACTTTAATGCAACAAAAATCTTACGGCTGGTTTGATGCATTGAAAAAAACGGCAGTAATTAAAGATGAAAGAAGCAAAATTTACTAGTAAAAATATATTAGTCATCGAGCCGGGCTTTAGGCCCGGCTTTTTGTTGGCCTATCATTTCCATTTCTCGAAAATGGTAGATAGCAGAAACCATGGTATTTGTATTAAATTTGTATAGCAGAAAATAATGAATAATGGAAGAATCGATAATAAATAAGGTATCAGAAAGCTTGCTGGTAACGCTTGATTTGGAGGAGTTTTATCCAAAAGGTGATATCGAATTGTTCGATATGAAAGATTATTTATTCATGGGTTTAATATTAAAAGAAAAGGATTTCAGAGAAGCATTGAAGAACCTTGATCTTGAAAAATACACCAATAAATTAGTTGCAGTTACTTGTAGTGTTGATGCCGTAATACCTATGTGGGCATATATGTTAGCAGCAACATATTTGCAACCTGTTGCGAAAGACGTGGTTTTTGGAAATGAGGAAGAATTAAAAAAGCAATTGTTATTGAAAAATATTTCACAGTTACCAATCAATGATTTTATTGATAAAAGAGTTGTGATAAAAGGCTGTGGGGAATTACCAATTGGTGAGGCAGCTTATCTTGAAGCAACCAATAAGCTCAGACCCATTGCTAAAAGTATTATGTACGGGGAGCCATGCAGCACCGTGCCAATTTATAAAAAGAAGTAATTTCTTTTTATCTTCACCGTACAAACCATCTCTGAATTTTAATGATTAAAGCGATATTACAAGGCCTGGCAATTAGTATGATCTTGCTCTTCTCGGTAGGCCCGGTAATTTTTGCTATTATCAAACAAAGCATTACTAATGGCCGTGCAGGAGGGTTTAGCTTTGTTGCTGGCGTTTGGTTAAGCGATTTGTTATGGGTGATATTAAGTAATGCTTTTTCGCAGTTAGTAAGTGAATTATTAAGTATTCAAAATACGATCAGTTTTATAGGAAGTTTATTTTTGATTGGGATGGGTGTTTTTTTCTTTTTCTTTAAGAAACAAAAGTTACGTTCTGAGCAAGAAGACGCTATAAAAATTACAAGCGGCACTCACGCAAAATTAGCTTTGTCTGGTTTTTTGATCAATACATTAAATCCTGCTGTAATACTTTTTTGGTTAACAGCAGCCACGGCTTCTTTGAGTAATAGTGTTAGAGACAGGATCATTATTTTTTCAACTTGCCTTATTTTGAATATGAGTGCGGATGCCTTAAAAGTTATTTTGGCGGGAAAATTGCGTGATAAGCTTACAGATAAAATTATTGGACTTATCAATAAGCTATCGGGTATGCTATTTATGATATTCGGTGTTGTACTACTGATCAAGATTTTTTATTCTTTACATTAACGAACCGTTTGTAATGAACTACAAATAGTTATACTT
>DATHNB010000342.1:0-8487 GCA_035486495.1 Ferruginibacter sp.
GCTCGTTGTGTTTGACCAGGATGAGGATGCTAAAAAAAATGTACCGGATGATGCGCGTGTCATTTTTGTACCGCAAAACTTTCGCCACGTGCAAAGGTTTTTGCGCTTACATAAAATTACAGGCGTTGATGGTATCATGGCTGACCTCGGTGTATCAAGTCATCAGTTTGATGAAGCAGGCAGAGGTTTCTCTATTCGTCTTGATGCCGCATTAGATATGCGCATGGATCAACGGCAGAAACTAACGGCGGCGGATATTCTAAAAACATTTTCAGAATTGCAGCTGCATAAAATGCTGGAGCAATACGGAGAAGTAACCAATGCCAAAACATTGGCCAAAGCAATTGTTGAGCAACGCAAGTTAATGCCCATCAATACGATCAATGAATTTAAACAATCGGTTCAGGATAAGGTGAAAGGTAATCCTCAAAAATACTTTGCCCAGGTATTTCAGGCGCTGCGAATTGAAGTCAATGACGAGTTAGGAGCATTGAAAGAATTATTGCAGCAAATTCCCTCACTATTAAATCTCGGTGGCCGTGCCGCCATCATAACGTTCCACTCGTTGGAAGACCGGATTGTTAAGAATTTTTTTAAGAACGGAAATGACACAGAAACAGTAGTGGATGAAGTGTACGGTAATCGTCCGGATAACCCATTTACAATTATTACAAAAAAACCGATCACGGCAAGCGATATAGAATTAAAACAAAATCCAAGATCAAGAAGTGCCAAGCTTCGGGTGGCAGAGAAAATTTAAAAGTAAAAAGAGAGTAAAGCCTTTTGTATTTAGAATGGATAATGAAGATAATATAGAACAAGAACAACAGGAATTACCTCCGGTACAAAAGATAGACTGGAAATTCTTTTTCACTTCCAAATGGGTGGTGAAAAATATCCCTTTCTTTTTCTTTTTAGCGTTGTTGGCTGTGGTGTATATATATAACGGACACTATGCAGATAAGATTTCGCGTAAGATCAGTGAAAGTGAAAAGCGCATTAAAGAATTAGAATACGAATACAAAACAATTAAGAGCGAAGTAATATTCAGAAGTAAAGCAAGTGAGTTAGAGAAAGCGGTGGCACCATTGGGATTAAAAGAAGAAGTTAGTCCGCCGATGCGATTGGATACGATGCAGAACCCTTAGGTAGACTGGAATAACTGTTCAGTTGTATTAAAAAAGTTGAAGAAAGATATGCTGATGAAATGTGCGACGCCACTGAAGTTGAATAGTAGTACAAAAGTTTGGCAAAAAATAAAAAATAGTAAATCATAAAAAGAGATGATTATCTAAAGGACATTAAATAATCATTCACAAAAGCCCCCTTCAGGGGGTTGGGGGTTTTAGGTTTTTAAATTATGGAAGTAAAGAAAGACATACTCTGGAGAGTGTATCTCTGTTTTATTGGAATGATATTACTAGGTGCGGTAGTGTTAGGCAGAGCTTTCTATATTCAACAGGTGCAGGGAAATTTTTGGAGAACAATGGGAAATAACATGCATTTAAAGTATATGCCTTTGGATGCGGAGCGCGGAACAATTTACAGTGAAGATGGAAATATGCTGAGTACATCAATACCAATTTTTGATATATACATAGATTTTAGTGCGGATGGATTAAGAGAAAAAGATGGCAAGAGATTTAAAGACAATGTTGATACATTAAGTATTTGTCTGGCAAATCTTTTTAAAGATGAATCAGCAGCAGCGTACAAAAAGGAATTGCAGCTGGCGTATAAAAATCAAGACAGGTATTATTTATTGAAAAGGAAAATATCTTTTTTAGAATATCAGCAGTTGCGGGATTTTCCTTTGGTGAAGCAGGGAAAAAATAAAAGCGGTTTTATAATTGATGCAAGAGACAAACGAATTAATCCTTACGGATTGATGGCTAACAGAACAATTGGTTTGTCGAGAGATGATTCTACTAAAAATGTAGGATTGGAACAAAGTTACGATAGTGTGTTAAGAGGTACATCGGGACAGCGATTGATGCGTTACATAGCAGGAGCATATATGCCGGTGGAAGGAGCAGAATTGGATCCTGAAAATGGAAAAGATATTGTTACAACGATTGATACATATATGCAGGATGTAACAGAGAATGCATTGATGGGAATGATGAGGAATAACAATGCTTTGCATGGAACGGCTATTGTAATGGAAACGGCAACAGGTAAAATAAAAGCGATAGCGAATTTAGGTAAGATAAAAGACAGCATTTATTTAGAGAATCTGAATTATGGTATTGCTAACAGAACAGAACCAGGTTCAGTGTTTAAACTGGTAACGCTGTTGAGTTTGATAGAAGATAAATATGTAACGGCAAATACTAAAGTGGATTGTAATGGAGGTAAAAAGAAATTTTACGGATTAACTATTACGGATTCTCATTTAGGAACAGGTGTTGTAACAGTTAAGGACGCATTTGCGATGAGTAGTAATGTGGCATTTGCATCATTAGGAGACCAATATTATCATAACCAACCATCAAAATTTGTTAAGCATTTGCACGACTTGAAATTAGATACATTAACAGGTGTTGATATAACTGCATCATCAGGTTATCCGGTAATTAAAAGACCGGGTAGCAGTTCGTGGAATGCGACAACAATCCCTTTTATGTCTCACGGGTATGAGGAATTGGTTACACCGTTAAATATGTTGATGTTATACAATGCTGTTGCCAATAATGGGAAAATGATGAAACCTTACCTGGTAAGTTCAGTAAAGCAGTACGGTGTTGATATAAAAACATTTCAACCGCAGGTTGTAGTTGATAAAATATGCAGTGATGAAACTTTGGCGCAATTAAAGGAATGCATGGAGGCTGTTGTTGAATCTAAAGAAGGAACCGCGCATGCATTGATGGATAGCACTTATCAGATTGCCGGAAAAACAGGAACGGCTGTAACGGCATTGGATAACAAAGGGTACAACAAAGACAATAAAATTTATCAGGCAGCTTTTATTGGATATTTTCCTGCAAGTGCTCCAAAATATACGATTGCTGTAGTTATTCAAAATGGTAATCACTCAAAATTAATTTATGGTGCAGCTGTTGCAGGTACAGTGTTTAAAGAGATCAGTGATAAGATTTATGGAAAATATTTAAGCACGGCTCAATTCACTAAAACGGCAGTTGATACGGCACATTATAATTATTTCGGGATGAAAATGGATCTGAATTCGATTTTCGAAAATATGAGTATTCCTTTTGCAGATTCATCGACCAGTGGGTATTGGAGATCATCTAGTATGAAAAATGACAATGCTGCGTTAAGTGTACCAAACAATACATCAGGAACAATAACGCCAAGCGTGGTTGGCATGGGTTTAAAAGATGCTGTGTATTTATTAGAGAATATGGGACTGAAAGTAACGGTTACGGGTAAAGGGAAAGTATTCAATCAATCATTAACACCAGGAACACCTTTTACAAAAGATACGCCAATAGCATTGGTGCTGAATTAATATATGTTGAAAGATATTCTATATAAAGTGAACATTCGTTCGGTGAAGGGTAATACCAACATCGAAATAAATGATTTGCAAATTGACTCACGCAAAGTGACTGCCGGCTCTTGCTTTATTGCAATTGATGGCACAACTAGCAACGGTCATGATTATATAGAGAAAGCTATTGAGAATGGCGCTGTAGCAATTATTCATGAAAAATTTTCTGCTATACCGCAAGATCGTGTTACGTATATCGAAGTTGAAAATAGTGCGATAGCGGTGAGTGTGATGAGCCATAATTTTTACAATGCACCATCGGCGCAAATACAATTAGTTGGTGTAACAGGAACAAATGGTAAAACAACCATCGCTACATTATTGTGGAAGTTGTTTAACGGTTTAGGATATAAATGTGGTTTGATAAGTACGGTACAAAATCAAATTGGAGAAAAAATAATTGAAGCAACACATACAACGCCGGATGCCATTAGTATAAATGCTCTACTAAGACAGATGGTGGATGCAAAATGTGAATATGTTTTTATGGAATGCAGTAGTCATGCAATTCATCAACATAGAATTGCAGGATTACAATTTGCGGGTGGACTGTTCAGTAATATAACACATGATCATTTGGATTACCACAAAACATTTGATGAATATATAAAAGTAAAAAAATCATTTTTCGAAAAGCTGCCTTCAACAGCTTTTGCAATCAGTAATGCTGATGATAAACGAGGGACAGTGATGTTGCAGAACACAGTGGCTAAAAAATATTTCTATAGTCTGAAAACAATGGCTGATTTCAAGGGAAAGATTTTAGATGATAGTCTGACTGGTTTGCACATGACTATAAATGAACTGGAAGTATATTTTAGATTGATCGGAGAATTTAATGCATACAACTTACTTGCAGTCTATGGAACGGCCGTTTGTTTAGGAGAAGAAAAAAACAAAGTACTGGAAATATTAAGCAGCTTAGATGGTGCCGAAGGAAGATTTGATTACATGGTTAGCAAAAAAGATAAAGTGATTGGCATCATTGATTATGCGCATACACCAGATGCACTATTAAATGTTTTGGCTACGATAAAAAAATTAAAGAAAGGATACGAACATGTCATTACGGTAGTTGGATGCGGTGGTGATAGAGATAAAACAAAGCGACCAATAATGGCAGCAGTTGCTTGTGAACATAGCGATAAAGTAATCTTCACCTCCGATAATCCGCGAAGCGAAGATCCATTGGAAATTTTACGCGAGATGGAAGCCGGAGTAAGCGTTGTAGCAAGAAAAAAATATATAACGATAGCAGATAGAAAGGAGGCAATCAAGACAGCCGTGAGCCTTGCATCAAAAGAAGATATTGTTTTAGTGGCAGGTAAAGGACATGAAAAATATCAGGATATAAAAGGTGTGAAGTATGATTTTGATGATAAAAAAGTGTTGAACGAAATATTTGAACTTTTAGAAAAATAAGATATGCTGTATAATTTGTTTGATTGGTTGATAAAGCATGGATATAGGTTCCCTGGTATTGGGCTATTGCAGTTCATTACGTTGAGAGTATTGTTGTCGGTGATATTGTCATTATTGATATCAACATTCTTCGGTAAAAAGCTGATCAGTTTTTTACAAAGAAAACAGTTAGGCGAAAGCGTTAGAGATTTAGGTTTAGCAGGTGAACAACAAAAAATGGGCACGCCAACAATGGGCGGTATCATTATTATTCTTGCCATCTTGATTCCTACTTTGTTATTTGCAGATCTGCATAAAGTCTATATCAGGTTGATGATACTATGTTCTGTATGGCTTGGTGCAATGGGGTTTCTGGATGACTACTTAAAAATAAAAGCGAAAAGAACTGCAAAAGCAAAAGGTATAGCGTATAAGAAAAGTGATAGTGATGGGTTGGCCGGCAAGTTTAAAATATTCGGACAAGTGATGCTAGGAATTATCGTTGGTGCCACACTTTATTTTAGCAACAGTGTAACGGTGAAGAGAGAAATAATCATAACAGGTTCAAATACGATCATCGGTAGGGGAGAAAAGAAATTGAATGAAGATACTGTAATGATCGATGGCAGGCCACATCGTTTCGTTTCTGTAAAAACACCAATTACGACAATTCCATTTGTAAGAAATCATGAATTCAATTACGCCAAGTTATTACCGGCGAGTTTAGCAGATTATACTTACATCATTTATATACTCATTGTAATATTTATTGTTACGGCAGTTTCAAACGGAGCAAATATAACGGATGGTTTAGACGGCTTAGCAACCGGCGTTAGCGCGATCATAGGAATTTGTCTCGGCATATTTGCTTATGTAAGTGGTAATATAAAATTAGCGGAGTACCTGAATATAATGTACATACCAAACCTCGGAGAGTTGTCAATTTTTATTGCAGCCTTTGTTGGTTCATGTATTGGGTTCCTTTGGTATAATGCTTATCCCGCGCAAATCTTCATGGGTGATACAGGTAGTTTAGCCTTGGGTGGCATTATCGCTGCACTCGCGATTATTGTTCGTAAAGAATTGTTGATACCGATTTTTTGTTCTGTATTTCTGGTAGAAAATCTAAGTGTGGTGTTGCAGGTCTCTTATTTTAAATATACAAAGAGAAAATATGGCGAAGGTAGACGGATATTTTTAATGAGTCCGTTACATCATCATTATCAAAAGAAAGGATATCACGAAAGCAAAATAGCATTACGTTTTTGGATCGTTACAATACTAAGTGTAATACTGGCAATTGTAACATTGAAAGTGAGATAAAAATTAGTAAGCAATGAGGATCGTCATACTAGGTGCGGGAGAAAGTGGTGTTGGCGCAGCTTTACTGGCAAAGCAGCATGGGTATGATGTATTTGTAAGTGATGGCGGAACGATCAAAGAGAATTATAAAAAAGAGTTAGAAGATAACAAAATTGATTTTGAAGAAGCAAAGCATACAGAAGAAAAAATACTCAATGCAGATGAAGTGGTGAAAAGCCCAGGCATACTAGATAAGAATGAACTGATAAAAAAAATAAAAGCTAAAAATATTTCGATCATCAGTGAAATAGAATTGGCCTTCAGGTATAAAGGAGATAGTAAAATTATTGCCATAACAGGCAGTAACGGAAAAAGTACAACAACGGCATTAACATATCATATATGTAAACATGCAGGCGTTGATTGCGCGATGGTAGGAAATATTGGTTATTCGTTCGCGAAACAAATAGCTGAAAATCCAAAGCCATTGTACATCGCGGAGATAAGTTCTTTTCAATTGGATGATTGTAAAACATTTCGTCCTGATGTAGCGGTACTAACAAATATTACCGAAGATCATTTGGATAGATATGATTATAAAATGAAAAATTATGTAGACAGTAAGTTCAGAATAATAATGAATCAGGAGAAGGAAGACATTTTTATTTACTGTTTAGATGATCAGGTAACAAAAGAAAATATAAACAAGTACACCATTAAATCAACTATATACCCCATTACTATGAGTAAAGAATTAAGCCAGGGAGCATACCTGTTAAATGGTAAGATGACCATGAAGTGGAAGCTCGAAGAAATGCAAATGAGCATTAAGGACTTTGCAATAAAGGGGAAACACAATAATTATAATAATATGGCAGCAAGTCTTTCAGCCTGTGCGGTAGGCATCAAAAAAGAAAAGATCAGGGAAGCGTTACAAACCTTTCACAGTCTAGAACACAGAATGGAACCTGTTGCAACGATCAGAAATGTTGAGTTTATCAACGACAGTAAAGCAACAAATGTAAACAGTACCTGGTTCGCATTAGAGTCAATGGATAAGCCAACCATTTTGATTTTAGGTGGAATAGATAAAGGCAACGACTATTCTTTATTAAAAGAATTGGTACAGGAAAAAGTAAAAGCAATTGTTTGCATGGGTGTTGACAACGAAAAAATTCATGAAGCATTCGGAGATATAGTTCCGTTGATGATGGATACAGCTTCAGCGATCGACGCTGTGAAAGCGGCATTTCATTTTTCAGAAAAAGGAGATGTGGTTTTATTAAGTCCGGCTTGTGCAAGTTTTGATCTGTTTAAAAATTATGAGGATAGAGGGAACCAGTTTAAGCTGGCTGTGAAGGAATTGTAAGAATTGACTTGTCATGCTGAGGAACGAAGTATCTTATTCTTAATTAATTAGATTCTTCGCTACGGTCTGAATGACAAAATGGAAAAACAAAAATGAACGATAACACAAATATTAAAACATTCTTCAAACCATCTCTTAGTAATATGAGTGGTAATTTGGTTGAAAATACCAAAGGGGATCGTGTTATCTGGGGTATCGTTGTAATTCTTACGATGGTGAGTTTGTTAGTCGTGTATAGTAGTACGGGATCATTAGCATATAAATATGATAAGAGTACCGAAAGCTTTTTGTTCAAACAATTTGCTTTTATCATGCTCGGTGTTGCGATCATTTATTTTGCGCATAGAATTAATTATACCATTTATTCAAGAGTAGCATTGATACTTTTTTTAATATCAGTTCCACTTTTATTATATACATTATTTTTTGGGGTGCAATTGAATGCCGGCAGCAGGTGGATAAAACTACCGATCATTAATATGACATTCCAAACATCAGATCTTGCAAAGCTTGCGCTGTTCATGTATTTAAGCAGACAGCTAAGCAGAAAGCAGGCAGTGATAAAAGATTTTAGGAAAGGATTTTTGCCAATAGTTATTCCGGTGGCTATTGTTGTGATATTGGTGGCACCTGCAAATTTATCAACGGCATTATTGGTCGGTGGCACAAGTTTTATGTTGATGTTCATTGGTCGTGTAAGCGGTAAACACATGCTTTTATCAATAGGCGTAGCATTGATACCCATTTTATTGTTGATGACAATTGCTGTAAAATATTACGACAAGGATCAGCATAAAATGAAAGACTTGCCTGGAATCATTTCTCACGGACGTATACCAACGTGGATCGGGCGTATACAAACATTTGTATATAGTAATAAAGAAGATGAGAACGAAAA
>DATHNB010000343.1:0-10598 GCA_035486495.1 Ferruginibacter sp.
ACTGTCCATTCTTCATTTGGTCTTGTTGCATGAATGGCAATACCATCACCGATCTGTGCAGTCTTAGGTATCATTCCTTCTTCTTTTCTTTCTTTAAATTTTTCGTAACTCGGACCATTAGGATAATCCAATAATAATTCAGGACCCCATTTCGGATTGATCTTTTTTAATATCACTTTAAAATTTCCATCAGGAGTCAACCTATCTCCTTTCATTTTTTTATCGGCAAGATCTTTACTTCCAAAAACTACAGGATATGTTGCCAGCCAGCCGGCACTATCAAATACCTGTAATTCATAAGTGTTTTTATATATAATTATTAAATAAGGATTCCCTGTAGTATCTATCGGGACCGCTTTTTTTTCAGAAATTTTTCTTCTGCCGGTAGAGGAAACAAAAGACAAAAGAGAAAGAGCAACAACAAACACTAGTAAATAACCAATTCTATTCTTCATATTGAGCGCAATTTTTGCATGCTGGATTAGTTCAGCGGCATGCGGTGCAAAATTATTTTATTAGTTCCATAAACAGTCATCAGTGATATGTTTGTGGACAAGTTATTACTGAATAATTTGACATATTTACGAGCTAATAGTTTACTCCGTTTGCTGTTAATCTATTTTAACAAACACATTTAACTTATTTTTAAATTATATTTGCAAATCCGCTACAAGGTGGACTTTGCAGTAGAAAAAAATAACAAGTTATTTATCGTATGACTGAATCATCGAAATCATTTATAGCAAAAAGCACTATTAAATCGGCTGATCTTGAACATCGTCGTAAAATCAATTTTAATATTGGAAGATATAATGCTGCCGTACCAGCGGGTAAGCAACAATTTATTGATGTTAACCTCGTACGGGAAAAAGCTAAAAATGCTAAATGGAAAGCGATTGAAACATTAGATGAACGTTTATTGGAATTTGAACAAAAATTTACTGGTCGCGGCGGGAAAGTGATTTGGGCAGAAAATGCTGAACAGGCAATCGAAGAAATACTGGCTATTTGCAAACAAAAAAATTGCAAAACAGTAGTGAAGAGCAAGAGTATGGTGACGGAAGAAATTCACTTAAACAAAGCGTTAGAAAAAAACGGCATCGAAAGTATTGAAACAGATCTTGGGGAATATATTCAGCAATTAGATGGCGAAGCGCCGTATCATATTGTTACACCTGCTATGCATAAAAGTAAGGAAGACGTAGCTAAATTATTTGCTGAAAAATTAGGAACACCATCTAAACTAACTCCGCAGGAACTAACATTGGTAGCAAGAAATATTCTTCGCGAAAAATATGTACAGGCTGAAATTGGTGTGACAGGCGCGAATTTTATTATTAGCGATATTGGCGGAGTTGCTGTAACAGAAAATGAGGGCAATGCAAGATTGAGTTGCGCTTTTCCTAAAACACATATTGTAATTGTTGGTATTGAAAAGATGATTCCGTCAATGACGGACCTTGCTTTGTTTTGGCCGCTGCTATCTACTTTTGGAACAGGACAAAAAGTAACAGTATATAATAGTATTGTTACAGGACCAAGACAAGCCAATGAATTAGACGGCCCTGAAGAAATGTATGTGATACTATTAGATAATGGCCGTACTAATATTTTACAAAATCCTAAACAAAGAGAAAGCTTGTATTGTATTCGTTGCGGTGCCTGTTTAAATGCTTGTCCGGTTTATAAAAATATTGGTGGACATGCATACGAAGCAACTTATAGTGGTCCGATAGGAAGTGTTATTACACCACATTTACAAGGGCTCGAAGAATTTAAACATTTAAGTTATGCCTCATCGCTTTGTGGAAATTGCACAGAGGTTTGTGCTGTGAAAATTAACTTGCATGAATTGTTATTAGAGAATCGTCATGAATCTGTTGAAGAGGGAATGACGACATTTAATGAAAGAACCGCTTGGAAAATATGGAAGACTGCCAGCCTGAACAGAAACATGATGAATATGGGAAGCGGCAAAATAAAAACTAAATTAGTAAATAGCTTATTTAAAGATTGGAAAAGAAATAGGAGCGACTTGCAGTTCAGTCAAAAAACATTTAACCAGCAATGGCGCGAGCTATTTAATAAATAGCTTCTTATTGTTAATTATAATTATTTTTAAATAGTCGGACTAATGCCGCCTATTTTATTTTGCATGATTTTAATTTATTCTGATACCAATACTGCACGATTACAATATATCTGCTCTTTTATCTTTAAAGAATTGATGGTTGTTGATTTTTCTATTACTGATGATAGAAAAATGTTTGGCAATTACGTGGGAGCTAAAATAAATTACAGCTTAGTACAAAGTCCTGATTTTAGTTTTCATATTCCCAATGAAAAATTATTATTTGAAACAGGGATTAATCAGCAGAATATTAACTGCTTTGAAACAAATGGATACAAAGCATTTTTTAAAACGAATCATTCAGATTTTCCATTCGATATTTTCGCCGCTTCTTTTTATTTATTAACCCGTTACGAAGAATATTTGTTACATACGAAGGATATCTATGGAAGATATGCTCACGAAAATTCGTTGGCTTTTAAAGAACAATTTCTACAACTACCGTTAATTAATATTTGGGTAGAAGAGTTGCGTAAAACATTAACAGCAAAATATCCAACATTCAATAGTAATTATCCAACGTTCAAATTTGTCCCAACTTACGATATTGATATTGCATACGCATATCAATATAAAGGAATATTAAAAAATGTTGGGGGCATTCTAAAATCATTGTTTTTGTTTGATACAAATGGCATAGGCGAAAGAGTAAATGTTTTACTGAAGAACAAAAAAGATCCATTTGATACCTATGATAATTTAGATGTACTGCATGAACGATATCAACTACATCCTATTTACTTTTTCTTAGTTGCGAAAAAAAATGCGGGGTATGATAAAAATATATTGCCACGCAAAGAAGCTATTAGGGCTTTGATAGATAAACAGTGTAAAAAATACACTATCGGTATTCATCCTTCCTGGCAAAGTGGCAATGATATTGAATTATTGAAAAGTGAAAAATCATATTTGGAAGAAGCCTGTGGCCAAAGAATAATTAATACAAGACAACATTATATCCGTTTTAATTTGCCACAAGGATACCGTAGATTAATTGATGCAGGATTAGAAAATGATTATTCGATGGGTTATGGTAGTATCAATGGTTTCAGAGCATCGGTTGCATCATCTTTTTATTGGTATGATCTGGAGAAAGAAGAACAAACCAATTTGCGCATTCATCCTTTTTGTTATATGGAAGCCAATTCTTATTACGAACAAAAGCTTTCAGCAACAGAAGCTTTTGATGAGTTGATGCATTACTATATGATCTGCAAAAAAGTCAATGGCACCCTCATTACTATCTGGCACAACCACATGATAGGTACTAATAAATTATTCAAAGGTTGGAGAGAAATATATGAGCAGTTTTTGGAGAGAATAGACAGCTAAATTATTTTGTTTATTACCAGCTTCTTTTTCCGTTTTCAAAACGGAACTCTTTTTTATTCCCCTGCATATCATAAAATAGTTGAGTGCCATCTATTTTATCATTAGTATAAGGCGTTTGCCATTCTATGTTCTGCAGATTTTTTTTATTAGGTGTGTCTTTAGAAAATTTATAATACACTTTTTCTACTCCATTTTTTAGTCCCATGGTGTAAGGTGTTTCCCATTTTAATTCACCATCATCGTAATATTCTTTTGATATACCATTTGTTAGATTATTGGTATAAGGAACAATACCTTGCAATGAATCATTGGGATAATATTCTTTCGCAGCACCTTCTATTTTACCATTACTGTATGGAATGGCCCATTGTAATTTTTGATTTTCGTAGTATTGTTTTTGAATACCATTGATCTCGTCGTTGGCAAAAGGTGTTTCTGATTTTAGAGCACCACTTGGGTAATATCCTTTTACCATACCATTTCTTTTGCCTTCAAAATAAGGTACTTCGCCCAACAATATATTGTCTTTAGCAGAGTATCTTCTAACCATACCAACGGCGCTATCTTTTGAATAGATGACCAAGCGATAGGTTACCGCGCTATCTTTTGTTGTCGGCTTCATATCGGCATTGGCATATTCTATCCACTTGCCTTCTTTCAATGAATCTTTATATTGATTGGTTGCTTCGTTTTTATCTGTAAATCCTATTTGTGCGATGGTGGAGAAACTGATACAGCTAAACAGCACCAATGTTGTTGAGAAGACAATTCTACTTTTCATTTTAGCTTGCAATTAATGGAGGTCTAAGTTACAAAAAATGTAGAATGTAAAATAATTGTTTGCAACATTTTGGTCTCGTCGCCGTCTGGTCTCCGACCAACGGCTACTTGCGGTTTTATATTTATAACGATTCGTTAATTTGTTGCCGTTGGTCGGAGACCAGATCGCGGCGCTCACGAGTTTATGGTGTTAACTTATGGATAACTTAATGAACACCCATAAAGGCTAAGGATGTAAAACAGTTGTTTGTTGTGATATTTTGCTACTGTGAAAAATGTATGTCGCGGTTAGGATAGACTGTGCTAATAATGAAAGGAAAAACTTTATTGGACAACTTTTAAAGCATAAATTAAATTTACAATCTATATCTTGCAGACTGATTAAAAACTCTTTCAATTTTTTTTATGAAAACTGAGAATAGACTACCAAGTTTGGATGGTTGGAGAGGGATTTCTATATTATTGGTAATTATCGGCCATGAAATAATAGATGGTTCGCATTTTGGTATTAATAATGAAGATTCTTTATTTCGCTTTTTTACATGGCATATTCATGGAGTTAGAATATTTTTCGTGATAAGCGGCTTCATTATCACGCATTTACTTTTGAAGGAAGAAAAATTAAAGGATAATATCAGTCTGAAAAATTTCTATTTAAGAAGATTTTTTAGAATAATCCCCGTATTATATGTGTATTTAGTTATTCTGTTTATCCTTACTCTTTTTTTTCATAATGAAACAATTACTCCAATAATTTGGTTTCTATCTCTTTTTTTTATGGCTAATTTTTGGTCGATAGGTGTGAGATGGAGTACTGGTCATTTATGGTCCCTTTCTGTCGAAGAGCAATTTTACTTTTTGTGGCCAGTAATATTTACTAATCGTAGGTTACGATTAATAGTTCCTCTTTTTTTTATTTTACTTGCCCCAATATTAAGAATGATTGAATATAAACATCCCGGATTAATTGGAGACGCTTCCTTTTTTACTAATGCGGATGCAATTTTTATAGGATGTTTATTTGCTATGTATAGGGAAAAAGTGTTTAAAAAAAGGTATAAAATAGTTGAATTTATAATCTTAAGCATAACTGCTTTTATTCTTATTGCACAAAAAATTGCGTTATCTGGTACAGGTTTGATAAGTGTCCCTTTTGCTAACTCTTTATTTGCAATTTCTATAGTAATATTAATTGAAAGATCATTTTCACCATCATCAGTCTTATATAAAATATTTAACCTCAGAATCTTGGTATGGATAGGCAGAATTAGTTTTAGTTTATATTTATGGCAACAATTATTTTATCATTGTTCCATATTTGGCGATAAAATTTATACAAGGTTCCCTTTAAATATTTTATGTATGTTCGTATGTGCTTTTTTAAGCTATTCATTTGTTGAAAAGCCGATCCTTCGTTTTAGACAAAATTTAATGAATAAAAAAATTGCCAGAGAAGATGCCACCTCTCAAAACACCCATTAAAAAATAAAACCTTACCTTTGCTATCCACTCTCAATATATCCGATGTACAGGATATAATTTACGGCAGGTTGTAAGCCGTTGTGGTACTTAATAATATTTCCACGCTGATTTAGAAAATGCAACGTCTCTCCAGCCAACAGTCATAAACTATTATATAATGACATTTAATGAATTAGATCTCATCGATCCAATCCTCAAAGCCGTAAAGGAAGAAGGATACACAACACCCACACCCATTCAGCAACAATCTATTCCGATAGTATTGCAGCATAAAGATCTATTGGGTTGTGCACAAACCGGTACCGGTAAAACAGCAGCATTCGCTATTCCCGTACTACAGATCCTTGCTGAACAAAAACAAGCAGGACCTAAAAAAATACATGCCTTAATATTAACACCTACACGCGAGTTAGCCATTCAAATTGGTGAAAGCTTTGCTGCATATGGTAAATACACGGGCCTTAAACACACTGTGATCTTCGGTGGGGTTTCTCAAATGCACCAGGCAAATGCTATTCGCGCTGGTATTGATATTTTAATTGCTACTCCCGGTAGATTACTTGATTTAATTAGTCAGGGAATTGTAGGATTAGCGCAAATAAAAATATTTGTACTGGATGAAGCAGATCGTATGCTTGACATGGGTTTTATCCATGATGTAAAAAGAGTGATCACCAAATTGCCTCAAAAAAGACAAACACTTTTTTTCTCTGCAACGATGCCTCCTGAAATTCAAACATTGGCAAATGTATTGCTGACCAATCCTTCTAAAGTAGAAGTTACGCCTCCGTCTTCTACAGTAGATATGATCGACCAGACTTTATTCTATGTTGATAAAGCAAACAAAGCATCTTTATTGTTTTATCTGATAGAACAAAAGAAAATGCAAACGGTGCTGGTGTTCACAAGAACAAAACATGGCGCTGATAAAGTGGTGATCATGTTAAACAAACATGGCATACATGCTGCAGCAATACATGGCAACAAATCTCAAAATGCACGCCAGAATGCATTGAACAATTTCAAGAACGGAACTATTAAAGTTTTAGTAGCGACTGATATTGCGGCAAGAGGAATTGATATTGACGAATTGCGTTATGTTATCAATTACGAATTGCCCGATGTTCCTGAAACTTATGTTCATCGTATTGGCCGTACCGGTCGTGCAGGTTTAAGTGGTGAAGCAATGTCTTTCTGCGAAGCGGAAGAAAAAGAAATGCTGCGCGATATTCAGAAAGTGATTGGTAAACCAATTCCTGTTTTTGATGCGCATCCTTATCCAATGCAAATCATGACTGCTCCACCAATGGTGCGTGGCGGTGGCGGAAGACCTGCATTCAAAAAGAAAAGCTTTGGGGGTGGATCTGATAGGGGACATAATCCAAGAAGTGGACAGGGGTCTCCTCAACGTAGCTACAATAGATAATTTTAAAATACAAACCGGAGCTTATGTTCCGGTTTTTTGTTTGATAGAACGCAGATTTTTATGATTGTTATGATCAATCATAAAAATCTGTGTTCTATCCTGCGTCAGTCGGAGACTATACTAAATGATAGCACTATGATTTAGTATAGTGCTATCATTTGTATAGTATATATGTTTAAGTTTGTGTATTCAAATAATAAAAACCACATAAAATGAACTTAATAGAATTATTGAACTGGCGCTATGCGACCAAAAAGTACAACGGACAAAAAGTACCGCAAGAAAAAGTTGATAAAATTTTAGAAGCTATTCGTTTAACGGCAACATCAGCAGGCTTACAGGCTTTTAATGTGCTTGTGATCGAAAACGAAGAGTTGAGAAAAAAAATAACACCGATAGCTAATAATCAGCCACAGATTAATGACTGCTCTCATTTATTAGTATTTGCAACATGGGAAAAAGTTACACCGGATCATTTAACTGAATACATGCACCTGATAGCAAGTGAAAGAGAAATGCCTGTTGAATCTTTAGATGCCTTTAAAGCAAACTTAACCGGAGCTATCAGTCGTCCACATGATGCAGTGTACGAATGGTTGTCACGTCAGCCATATATTGCTTTAGGAACAGCATTAATTGCTGCAGCAGAACAACAGGTTGATGCAACACCAATGGAAGGATTTAATGCAGCGGCGTTGGATGAATTGTTAGGCTTAAAAGCAAAAGGATTAAGAAGTGTTGCTTTATTACCATTAGGCTATCGCGATGCAGCAAATGATTATATGGTGAATGCGAAGAAAGTAAGGAAGCCGAAAGAACAAATGTTTATTGAATACAAGTAGGTAAGTAAGAAGTTTAAAAGTGAAAACCAAAAAGCGGAAGAGCTCAGAATTTTTCTGGGTTCTTTTTTAAATATTATTTAACCGCAAAGAGCACTGAGAAATCGCAGAGAAGCCGCAAAGAAAAACTTAGCGTTCCTTTGCGGCTCCTTTGTGTTCTTTGCGGTTAATATTCTACAGGAGTCAGTTAATTATTTTATCAACTGCGTTGATGGCTGTTTTTAATCGTTCTTCATAATTTCCGCTGATGTCAATCCACGGAACATTCTGATTTACTAATGCATCTTTATAAATATGGTATAATTTTTCTCTTGATTCAAGATCGGGATATTCACGTAGTTCATCTTTTACCCAAGGCAGATCAACATTGCAAAATAGATAGAGATCGTATTTTCTTTCTACTATTTGGTTAAGGATAAAGTTGTGGCATTTTTCAAAAACAAATTCGCACCATACTTTCATTACATACA
Source organism: Ferruginibacter sp. (assembly GCA_035486495.1). Classification (GTDB taxonomy): domain Bacteria; phylum Bacteroidota; class Bacteroidia; order Chitinophagales; family Chitinophagaceae; genus Ferruginibacter. The sequence goes on from DATHNB010000343.1 coordinate 8,461, forward strand.
TATCGGTATCAATAAAAATAGTTGAGGGCTTATTGTTGAGCGTTGAGCGTTGAGCATTGAGCATTGAACATTTGTCTTCAGCATCCAACTGGCCCTTGGCAATAACTAAAAGGTCATTAAACGTATAGTTTGTTCCGTTAGCCAATAGGTATTCCCGCGCGTATTCTTTTACCCAATCTGTTTTGTAATGATTGGCTAATTGCTCACACAAAGTACTTTTACCGGTACTTTCAGGCCCAATAACCACAATTTTTTTTAATAACATTCGTTATACTCTTTCAGTTTAATGTAAACGACGGTCAATTTATAACATTATATCGATATTGTTTTGCTGTAATAAACAATGGAACTATATTAGCAAAAAAAAGGGTATGAAAAGAAAGATGCTTAGCTTGGGGGTGATGATATTGTTTTATGCTTTCGCCGGCGTTAGACATTTTACGCATCCTGAGTCTTATTACTCAATGATGCCACCTTATATTCCTTTTCATTCTGTCATTAATTACATTGCTGGCGTTGCTGAAATATTGTTTGCAATATTGTTGATATTTCCAATAACAAGAAAATTTGCGGCTACGGGAATTATGGTGATGTTGGTTGTATATATCCCAACACATATTTATATGATAGAGCTTGCCCCGGGTGTTTGGGAAACATGGGTAAGGTTATTTGTAGCACAACCATTACTATTGATTTGGGCATGGTGGCACAGGGAAGATCGCGAAAATCCAAAAGGCATCCTGGTATAGATGCCTTTTAAAAATATTAATTATGTATGATCTCCCTTCGGGGAGATTTTTTATTCTGCTTCTGCCACAACTTCTTTCACTTCCGGTATCATTCTTTTCATCATTCCTTCAATACCAGCTTTTAAAGTGATCATTGAAGATGGACACCCACTGCAGCTTCCCTGTAACATTAAATTTACTTTCCCATCTTCGTAGCTTTTAAATTGAATAGCGCCGCCATCCATTTCAACTGCGGGTTTTACATAGCTTTCTAATAATTCTTTGATGCGTTTTACAACATCGTCATCGTCAGCGCTTACTTCGTTGCTGCTTTCAGATTTCATGGTAGCTACCTCATCTTCGTTCACTACAGGTTTACCTTCTTCTAAATATTCTTTTAAAAACTGTTTGATGGTTGGTATGATATCATCCCAATCACCTGTCTCACCCGTTTTAGTTAAGGTGATGAAATTGCTTGCGATGAATACTGATTTGATGAATGGGAACGTAAATAATTCCTGTGCCAACAAAGAAGGTTTTGCACTTGCTTCATCCGGAAAATCGATGCTCTTTCCAGGATATAACAATTTGTTTGCTACAAATTTCATTGTTTCCGGGTTGGGCGTCATTTCTGTGTAGATGCTTATAACTGTACTTCCTGTCTTTATCATAATACTTAATTTGAACTTACTTAATTCATTAATTTCTTGTACATAAAGGTAACAATTATGTGGGTATAAAGGACTACTTGCTATTATTGAATACCTATCGAGATCGAATTATTTCTCATCTCGAAAATATACAACATAGATTTTAACACGATTTATAAGCTGGAAAACAGGGTTTACGGGGTATTTTTTGTAATATTACAACACATAAATTTATTGCTATCATGAACTTACGTCATCTTCTATTGATCTTTATAGCTTGTTGTTTTTGGGCTTTTTCTTATGCCCAAAACGGTCAAATGCTTGCCCGTGGACATAGAGCAACACCACACACAGAAGCAAAACCTACTACTATTTATACTTTATCTGATTTTACCGGTAAATGGCAAGAGGTAAAACGTCAGGATCCGAATAAAAAAACAGTCGCCTTTAAAGATACAGCGTTGCTTCATTTTAATGATGACAAAACAGTTGAATCAAGAAATACAGCAGATGATAAAATGGCTATGCGCTCAATTGAGAAGGCATCAATTGATGATGATAATACTCTAATGACGGCTGATCAGGATTATACTGCGTTATCAGTTTCGAAAGATGCGATGGTACTGAAGGATCAGGATGATTCCATTCACTATTTTAAAAAGGTGGCTATGTTTGCGTATGAATTAGAGGATGCTGGCGGCCCGGGTAAAAATCCTACCACTTCAGAAGCAGATGTAGATAAAGTTTCTTTAGCTAATAT
>DATHNB010000344.1:0-2749 GCA_035486495.1 Ferruginibacter sp.
CGTTACCGACGCTGCACCAATTAAACGGATTAATCGAATTGATGCGAATACGAATATTAATATCTGTTGGAGGAGGTTCTGTTGAATATTGAGTAGTACCGGGAAATAAAAATCCGGGATATTGTAAAGAGAATGTGTAAATAGTAACGTCATCACCACGCTCTGTAAAAGCCCTGGCTAATCGTTCGTTGTATGAGGTTATACCACCTGCCCTGAACGGATATGCTGAACCGATGATGATTATTTTCATGTATCAAAAAATCGAGAGGAATTAAATACCGGCTTTATCTTCTATTAAATAATGATTTTTATCTACAGCGTTGCGCGAAATTAACTCACCTAAAAATCCCGCTAAAAAAAGTTGTGTACCTATTACTAATGAGATCAATCCTACATAAAATAGTGGCCTTGCTGTCATACTAAACTCTGCGAAAAAGAATTTAGCGATAAACAGGTAGATCCAGATGCAGGTACCAATAAAGAAAACAATAGTACCCCACAAGCCAAAAATATGCATTGGTTTTTTCCCGAATCTTCCAACAAACATGATAGAAGCAAGATCAAGAAATCCGTTTACAAAACGATTCCAGCCAAATTTTGTAACACCGTATTTTCTTGGGCGATGTTCTACTACTTTCTCTGTGATCTTTTTAAATCCCGACCACTTGGCCAATAAAGGAATATAACGGTGCATTTCACCATATACCTCAATATTTTTTACAACCTTTTTTTTGTATGCCTTTAAACCACAATTGAAATCGTGCAAGCGGATACCTGATACTTTACTTGCAGTTGCATTGAATAATTTTGATGGAAGATTTTTTGTAAGCGCATTATCATATCTAACTTTTTTCCAGCCGCTTACGAGGTCAAAACCATCTTCTACGATCATTTTTCTTAGAGAAGGTATTTCATCAGGACTATCCTGCATATCAGCATCCATCGTTATTACAACGTCTCCTTGTGCCGCTTTAAATCCTTCATTTAGTGCAGCACTTTTTCCGTAATTGCGTTGAAATTTTATTCCCTTTATGTGGCTGTTTTCTTTTCTTAATGTTTCAATTACTTTCCATGAATCATCTGTGCTTCCATCATCGATCATAATTATTTCATAAGAATAATGATTTGCCTCCACTACAGATCTTATCCATGCAGTTAATTCAGGCAAAGATTCTTCCTCGTTCAATAATGGTATTACAATTGATAGATCCATGTGTTTATTTTCTTTTAAATTGAATAATAACTGCTGATGTTACGGCGGTTATTATTACTCCTAAAAACAAATATATAACAGTATATCCAGCCACAGTCAATGCCAATAGATGTGGCCTTAATGCGGCTGCATTTGCGGCGACTTCTTCCGGTGTGCGGTTTGGGTCCTGCGCAGCTATTTGATTATTAAGTGCTAATTTAGCTTCCCTGATTTGCGGGTTGCATATATTAAAGATCAAAACGTATATGACGATAAAAAAAGTAACTATTATAAAAGTCTTAAATCCTTCTGAGAAATAATCTTTAAACTCAATGGTGTTACTTCGGCTGGCAAATAATAATAAGGTCGTAATAATACCAATTGCATCTGTACCGAAAATTATATATTGATATTCACTTTCAACGGGTTGCTTTAATACATAAAAAAAAATAAGAGAAAGAATGATCATTATTGATGCAGTGATCAATCCAATACGGGATGCGGTTAATTGCTTCATTAATTCAATGCTATTTTATCTCCGTTAATGATACCAATAACTTTTCCTTTTAATTTTTTACCGATGAAAGCTGAGTTCTTTGATTTTGATCGTATCATCAATTCTTCAAAAATGAATTCAGTAGTTGTGTCAAACAAAGTAAGGTTTGCTTTTGCACCTTCTTTTATTTCAGGTATTGATAATCCGAAAATTTTTCTTGGTGAGATAGTTAGCAGATCGGTCACTGAAGTCGGACTACTGATCACAGATAATGCAGACCCAAACAAACTTTCCAGTCCTATCATTCCGTTTTTAGCATATTCAAATTCGCAGATCTTATTGTCCGTGTTTTGAGGAATATGGTGAGAAGCGAAACAATCTACAGTCCCTTTTTTTACAGCATCTCTTAGCGCTAGCATATCTTCTTTCGTTCTTAAAGGTGGATTTACTTTAAGGTTGGTATCGTATGTTGTAAGATCTTCATCACAAAAGAAAAGATGATAAGGTGTTATAGAGCAAGTTACTTTTAATCCATCTGCCTTAGCTTTTGCAATAAGCTCAATACTTTTTTTAGTTGATACGCCTGTAAAGTGAATTTTTGATCCGGTATATTTTACCAGTTCAATATCGCGCGCTATCATTAATTCTTCAGCAATGGCAGGCTTTCCGGGTAAACCTAATTGTGTGCTTATGATGCCTTCGTTTATTAATCCGTGCGGACTGATACTTTTATCTTCTGGCAATTGAATTACTGTCCCATCAAAAGCAAGTACATATTGAAGCGCTTTTAATAAAATGCCTGGTTGTTGAATACTATTAATTCCGTCGCTAAAAGCTCTAGCGCCAGATTGGTGCATATCATACATTTCTGCCAATTCTTTTCCTTCAGTATTTTTTGTGATGGCGCCGATTGGATGTATGGTTACCGAAAGGCCCTTAGACTTTTGGATAATATATTCTATTTGTGATTTGCTGTGAACAACCGGATTAGTATTTGGAATTACCATTACTTCCGTAAATCCTCCGGCAGCAGCGGCTTTTGCTCCTGTTTCTAAAGTTTC
>DATHNB010000345.1:0-6103 GCA_035486495.1 Ferruginibacter sp.
TGCAAAAATGAATCCGATAATAGTTAGTAAAATACAACCGAGAACAAAATAGCAAAAAGCAAAAGCAGAGATAATAAACCCTGATAATGTCCATGGGAAACGTTTTTTCTCAACCCTGTTTTTGATGAGAATATTAAATAAAAATGGAATTAATATTTGCGCCATTATCACAACACAAAGAATACCAATGATAGATATCCACGCAATTGATTTTAATGCTGGATGTTTGGCAAAAACCAAAACACCTAAACCCGCTACTGTTGTTATAGCAGATAGAAAAATAGACGACTTATAAGAAGATAGATTTTTCTTACCTGTTCTATATTCCTGTAACAAGCCATCCATGATGAATAAACTATAATCATCACCCAAACCAAAAATTAGTGCCGATATGATGATATTAACGATATTGAATTCGATATTAAACAGTCCCATTAATCCTAATATCCATATCCATGAAATGAACATCGGAATAAAAGAAACCAACGTAAGTTCAATACGACCGTAGGTCATTAATAATACTACAAATACAAGCAATGAAGACATAATAGCAATACTTGTAAAATCAGAATTGATGATCTGTACAAATCTTGCAGTGAGGTATTGTTTATCTACAACGGTAATATTAGGATCGTTGTCAAACACATCATATACTACCTGTTTATTTTGAGGTGTTACTTTTAGCAATGTTACCACTGTTGCTTTACCTGGTTTTTCTGTAATAAAATCATCGAGAAAACTTTTTCTTATACTTGCCATCGAAGCTGAATCGATCAATGTATAGTCTTTATTAAGCAGATCTTTGAATTTATCAAAAGCAGCCGGCTTAAACCCTAATGGAACACCTTCTTTTTCCAACGTTGCCAATAATTGCTGTTTCTTTTCTCCTGTCCAGTATGCCTTCCAACGTGCAATTCTTTCTCTTTGTAGGGAGTCTGAAATGATCAATGATGAAACACCCGAAAATTTTGTGATGAAGTGCTTGTCTTTTAGTAGTTCGATTTTACTAACTACTTTTTCATTATTCACTAATGCATCATCCAGCGTTTTTCCTTCCGTAACTAAATAAATAGATTGAAGTGAGTATTGGTTTATTTTATCAAGCTTTGCTTGTGATGCTTTTAATTTAGCAGACATGTAATTCATCTTCATCATGTCTGATTCAAAACCTACATTCTGTGCCGTGTAATAAAAAAATATGGTAAGCAAGAAGATAACGGTTACAATGTATTTATTATACTCAGGATTGTATCTCGCTATTTTATCGATCCAGGAAAATTCAATTTCTTCATGCTCTTCCTGTTCTTTTTTAGTAGCTAAGAAATGTGGCAGAAAAATCAACGAACAAAGCGATGCTCCTATCAAACTAAATGCAGCAAATAATCCCAGATCTTTCAGCATCTCAGATTCTACAAATTCTAAACAGAAAAAGCCTCCAATAGTAGTAAAGCTACCCACCGTTAAAGGCATTGCCAGATCTTTAATTACCTGTTCTATACTTCGCGTATGACGATAGTGATTAAATACATGCAAAGAGTAATTCACCGCGATACCTAACACCACTGAGCCAACACCCAATGCTATAACCGAAATACTTCCCTTAATAAAATAAATAGCCGCTAATGAAAATAAAGCACCAAATAAAACAGGTACAAGAATTACAATCGGTGCCCTTTTCTTTTTAAAATAAAATCCTAAAAAAACAATAAGAAAAAATAACGTAATACCTTGAGTAAAGATTGTATCCTTTCGCAATTGCAAAGCATTACCAACAGAAACTGCAGCAGCACCAAAATAAGTAGTGCTGATATTTTTATTATTGTTATCAAGACTATCAATTATTCTATCCAACCCTTCAAACAACAAAGCATTTTTACCTGTGTTGTTAGGCGCATAGGCAGGCGTAATAAACATCAACAAATTCTTGTGGTCTTTTGTAACTATATAGCTATCATATAATTCAAAATTTTCGTCGTACTGAAGTTGTTGTAATTTTTTTAGACCGATGTAGGAAATACCAACCGGGTCATTGCTAATAATATTTTTTAGCGCAATACCTGCGGGAGAAGTAAGCGTTCTAATATCCTGCGTAAGTGTTGCCTTTACTTTATCAGGGGTGATAAGCGTATCAATTGTTTGGTAATCTTTTTCATTTAAATAGATGGGTAAGCGTTCGCTGATAGTTCCGAATAGATCCATTATCAAACCATCATCTACTTTGTAATTGATCTTACTGATGTATGGTGTAAGGTCATTTTGAACGCGTGCCGCAAAATCATCCGCGTAAGCAACTAGACTATCCGGTTGTTGAGCTGTGGTATCTTTTAGCGATACTGTTACAACCAGCTTTTCGATGAATTTGGAATTCTGAAATATTTCATTCAGCTTTTCCGTCTTTTTATCTTTTGGTAAAATTTTAGAAATGTCTTCTTCAAATTTTACCTGCAAGGCAAAATAAGTTAAGAACAAAAAACTTAAACCGAAAGTGATAAAAAAAACCAACCGGTGCTTTGCAAAATAATTATATATCCTTACCAAAACTTTTTCCATGTTATTATACTTATCCTGCAGGGATAGATTTTCTTTTTAATAATTTAAGTAACGTAAAAGTTAACAACCCGAATGCAACACCTGCAACAACAGCTAATGTAATGCTGCCATAAAGATATTGCGTAAAATTATTTTCAATTGATCTCAACGAGATCAATTTACTGTATTCTATAGTAGATGATCCGTTATAAAGCCAATAACCACCAGCTTTGTAGCTTAAATAAATAATCAAAGGAATCATAGGTGGAACACTAATATTTGCGGCAATAATAACCAATGCTTTATTTAACCGAAATAATATTGCTAAAAAAATGGCAGCTATCAATTGAAATCCCCAAATAGGAATTATGCCCATAAAAACGCCAAATGAAACTGAAAATGCTTTAAGCAGATCTGATTCATTTGGATCAAATAACTGTTCTTTAATGAGGTGCAGATTTTTTTTTTACCAAACAACATCCTAAGGAGATTGCGTGGCTTTATGTATAAAAAAGTAATGATCACTAATACTGTGTTCAATATACTGATCCTTGTAAAATCTTTAAAGGGCCTGAAATGCGACACCCTTATCTCTTTGGGCGCATAGTAAACGGTAACAGGAATTGTTTCAATATTAACGCCTTTCCATACGGCACGTACCAATACTTCTATTTCGAATTCATATTTCTTTGTAAAGAAATGTATGTCTTTTAACAAGTCTAAAGGGTATGCTCTAAATCCTGATTGTGTATCGGGAGAAGTAATACCTGTTTCTACTTTGAACCAAAAATTAGAAAATTTATTACCAAAACTACTTTTGCCAGGAACAGATGATTGATCCATATTTCTTGAACCAATTATAATAGCGTCCTGAACCTGTTCTAATTTATTGATAAATGCGGGTAAGTCTTTTGCAAAATGTTGGCCATCAGAATCGATCGTAATAGCAAATTTGTAATTGTGCTCTACTCCATAAATAAAGGCTTTGCGAAGTGCCCAACCTTTACCCACATTATTTGAGTAGCTAATTAATTGTACTTGCGGAAATGACTTTGCAATAGCTTCTGTACTATCTGTAGAGCCGTCATTTACAACAATAATATTATTTGAATATTGTGATGCATCAGTAATTACAGCTGCAAGAGTAGCTGAATTATTATAAGTAGGTATAATAACACAAGCCTGCAACTCATCAAATTTTGCGAGGATATTTTCTAAATTATTCATTTATTTATTACTGAGTTATTATACTGATAGAACAGTTTTAAAACGCTGCAAAAATAAGGGTTATAAAAGTATTGTCATAACCGAATCCATTAAAGTATGAGACAAAAAATCCCCGGCAAAAGCCGGGGATTAAATTTTATTCTAATTAAAAAAGAATAAACCAAATATTATTGACCATGAGAACCCAATAAGAATAGATCACTTATATCGGTTGCACTAAGTGTCTTGTTAAATAATCTTACATCATCGATAGTACCTGTTAAACCAATACTACCCCAACCACCTGTAATTGGACCATTACCAATACCAGTTCCAACATTTGGGAAAGGATAAAGTGATGTAAGAGCCCCAATAGTTGCATAATTTGGTGTTTGTTGTAATAAAGATTCAACTTGTGGGAATATTGATACTGGACCTGCGCCTGTGGCAGGTGCACCTACACCTATTGCTACTGATCCTAAGAACGCTCCATTTCCATAATAAACTAATTTACCACCACCGGTAGTATCATAAGTCATACTAAGGAATACCCAAGAAAGTGAATCTGTTACAACTCCAACACCATTAGTAGCTGAATTTGAGAAAGCATTTCCGTTTGTTGAATGAACATACGGAGCAACACCATCCACATTTGTAGCACCACCATCAATATCGATTTTAGTAGTTGAACCACTTGTGTTTTTGTGGAAACCAAAACCTGCCAATGGCCACGTATTACAATTAGAAACACCGCTAAGTTGGAATAAACTAGTGTATTTAGTTTGAACTGGTAATTGCGCCCAAAGACTCACTGTAAAGCCATGTTGAAGTGTATCATTGTTATTGTTACCACCACTATTATCTGCACCAACTGCAGTAGCATTTGCTGGATATACTAGCCATCCACCATTGGTACCGCTTAACTGTACAGCGCCACCAATTCTACCTGCAGTTGTAAGAGTTGCAGTCCCACCACTAGTAATAGTTGTACCACTAGTACTGTAAGGAGCCACGCTCGTTCCATTGTAATGCGCGTTTAAATCTGCATCAAAAGGCCAGTATCCTACTAAGCTAGCCGCTTGAACTTGGTTTGAACTTGTTTTGCCATCTGTTGTTTGGAACAAAGAAGATGAAGCAATAAGATGAATAGTGCCTGAAGCAGAACCTCCTGCTGTAGTTACTTTTACTATTACAGCAGATCCAGTATCAACACCTGTTGGTATTGTTGCTGTAAGAGCCGTAGCAGCAATCCCGATGTTAGTCGCCGTAACACCACCAACAGTAACTGTAGCTCCAGCGAAGTTAGTACCCGTGATTGTTATTACTTGACCAATCGTATCAGTAGCAGGAGTGATAGTGCTAACTGTTGGTGCAGGAGCCGAAGATGATCCTCCTGATTTTTTGCTACAAGATACCGTAGCAACCGATAAAATTAACAACCCACCTAATACAGCGAGTGTTGCGTTTTTAATTTGTTTCATTTTGTTTTGAGTTTAATTTTTGAATTGATAAATATGTACGTATTGATATTGCTTTTATTACCGGTGCTGTAGAACGATTTTTGAAAGTTTAAAAGTATATAGCGTAGATTTTAAGCATATAGCATTACTCATCAATCAATCGTCTTCCTAAACCGGGACACAAAATAAATATAATATCTGAAACCAAAAAACATTCTTTTGAATTCAATTATAAGCCCCTGCTGAAAGAGACATTTATTTGATCTTTTGTTGCTTCATTTATAAAAATAAAATGTTAAAAGCGCCTATCCATCACGTTTAGTAACTAAATAGTAAACGCTGTATTGATGATCTCGGCTTGTTCTTTGGCATGAATTTTTGCATAACCTGTTGCTGTTGAAGCACTTGCAGCACGGCTAATGATAAATAAATTAATATTTTTTACATTCATTCTTAAAAAAGAAGCGGCTCCCATGTTTAACGGTTCTTCTTGTACCCAATGCCAAATAGCTTTGCTGTACTTTTTGTATAATTCATCCAGTTGATTTTGCGGTAACGGATAGATCTGTTCCAACCTAATGATAGCTATATCTTTCCTGTCTTCTTTTTGTTGTTTTTCAGCCAGCTCAAAATATATTTTACCGCTACATAACAATACTTTTTTTACATTATCCGGTTTTTGAACAAATGCATCATCAATAACTTCTTTAAAACCTCCGCTCGTAAAATCACTAACCGGACTATAACTTCCTGGATGACGAAGATTTGCTTTTGGCGAAAAATTGATCAATGGTTTTCTGAAATTCCATGCTAATTGCCTTCTCATCACATGGAAAAAATTAGCGGCTGTGGTAATGTTAGTTATTACAATATTTAGCTCCGCACACATTTGTAAAAAACGCTCCATC
>DATHNB010000346.1:0-2269 GCA_035486495.1 Ferruginibacter sp.
TAATCCAACAAATTCAATTCAGGATCAACAACCATATCTACACAATTGTAGGTGGCAGTTTCGTCTTTATCATTTACCGCAACAATTACTGCTAATTCTTTTTTTATCACAACCATTTTTTCCAACACACTCGGCGCATCAAAACCTTTTGTGATATCGTCTTTTGTTCTGATCACCTGCACTCCTCTTCCATCATAACCACCCATCCCTATTTTATGAACAGCCGGTAAAAAATCAATATGCTGTTGTAATTCTGTTAGATCTTTTGTTATAACAAAATCACTGCTTGCAATACCATTCTCTTTGTAAAATTGCTTTTGTAAAATTTTATCTTTGATCGTTTTTAAGGCTGATGGTTTAGGATACACTTTTACACCTTCGCTTTCTAATTTTTCCAGCGCAGCTTCATTCACGCTTTCTATTTCTATCGTGATCGCATCTAATCCCTTTCCAAAATTATATACATCATCGAAGTTGGTAATATTGCCTTTGGTAAAATGATCGCACAAATGTGCAGACGGACATTCGCTGTCATTTTCCATTACAAAAGTTTCTACCGGGTAATTTGCGGCGGCTTGCAATAACATTCTACCCAATTGTCCCCCACCTAATATTCCAACTTTTTTCATGATGCAAATATAGATAAATGTAAAAAATGTTGAGTTTGAAACTGTTATGCTCAAATATGGGTAAAACTCGTGTCTTTTTACCTTAATATTTAACACCGGCTCACCCAAATTATTTATAATTTTGTTAGTGCTTAACGATTATTAAATGTTGAACCATTTTACTAAAGTGCTTGCTTTCACTACTTTTGCAATTATTGCAAACCGCACTGCTATGGCACAAACATCTTTCTTCAATGCACAGCGATGTAACGTTAAGATACCTTATCCCATTTCGCCGATCACAGATACATTACAAAAACAATTTGCGGCAAAAAATTTAAAGTTTCCTCCTGTTGAAATGTATGTCCGCTCTTTTAAATTAGATCGAAAATTAGAAGTGTGGGTAAAGGATTCCGTAAAAGGACCGTATAAACTTTTTAAGACGTATAAAGTAACAATGGAAAGCGGCGTACTGGGCCCAAAACGAATGGAAGGCGATTACCAGGTGCCTGAAGGATTTTATTATATCAATGAATTCAATCCCAACAGTAATTACCATTTAGCACTTGGATTGAATTACCCTAATGCATCGGATAAAATTTTGAGTGATTCTCTTCATCCCGGAGGAGATATTTATATACATGGCAATCGCGTTTCTACAGGATGCATTCCAATAGATGATGAGCCTATCGAAGAAGTGTATGTGCTGGCAAGTATTGTAAAAAGCAATGGTGAAGATTTTATACCGGTACACGTATTCCCCGTTAAATATGATGACAAAAAATCCTTCGATTACCTTGCCAGGATCACATTACACGATCAGCCTTTACAACAGTTCTCTATTACTTTAAAAGAAGTATTTGATTATTTTCAGGAGAAAAAACAAATACCTATCATCTTAGTAAATAAAAAAGGCGAGTACATTATTGATTAATGTATTGATAGTATTCCTTATTTTTGTTCAACAAAGGAAATGGTGTCTTCCTCATTAACCGTCTATTTAGAGACTAATGGCGCCTACGAATAGTAATTTTTTTATTACATTGTAAAACTATTTGTAGGATGAAAAAAATAAAATACTCTCTGGAGCAATTCAACATTGCAAAAGAATTACTTCGCTGGACACTTTTGATATTCCCTGTTTCTATTTCAGTAGGTGCATTAGTTGCGTTTTTTTTATGGCTGTTAGATATTGCCACTAAAACACGTTGGCAAAATATGTGGCTCATTTTTTTATTGCCACTAGCAGGTATCTTCATTTCATGGTTGTATAATAAGTTCGGCAAAGATTCTGCCGCAGGAAATAATTTAGTAATAGATGAAATTCATAAACCAGGTGGTGGTGTCCCTATTAAAATGACACCATTAATTTTATTCACAACAGTTATCACACATTTATTCGGAGGATCTGCAGGTCGTGAAGGAACAGCTGTACAAATGGGCGGAAGCATTGCATCATTATTTGCCAAATGGTTCAAGCTGGTTGATGAACACAAAAGTATTTTGCTAATGTGCGGTATGGCAGCTGGTTTCGCAGCCGTATTTGGAACACCTGTTACAGGAACCATTTTCGCTTTGGAAGTTTTAGCCATTGGGAGAATAAAATATGATGCTTTAATTCCTTGCTTGATTGCAAGTATCATTGCACACATAACCTGCAT
>DATHNB010000347.1:0-5209 GCA_035486495.1 Ferruginibacter sp.
TATTACTATAGGTAATTGTAAAGGTCTCTTTAAAAAATATCGAATTTTATTGAACATTTTTATACTGTCTTAAGCGAATTAGATTATCCTGAATGTAATCTTTATTCATTTTGAGAATCCCTTTAAAAATTTCTTTCTTTAATTTTCTTTTAGCTGTGATAAGAATATCTTTTGCCATATCCTTATCAAGCGGACATAAAGTATCGATAAGATAATCAATTTTTATTTTTTCATATACCGGAATAAACCCTCTGTAATAATTATACTCTTGCTCTCCATGTTCACGATACCAAACTATTCCATCAGGCATTAATACAACATCGTATTTTTTGTGCTAACCTATGCCACATTTCAAAATCACCAGCCATCCTGATTGGTGCAAACCCTCCTATTTCATCAAACACTTCCTTTTTTATAATCGCTGATAGCGAATCCTTAAGAAAAATACCTAATATATAGATTAGATGTGCTTCCTTGGGAATAAGTACGAATGGATATGGTTTTTCAACGAATTGCAAAAGAGAACACAATCCTCATCCAGCTTCCGGAAATTGTTACTTATTAACGATTTGTGATCTGTGCCATCGGCGGTACTCCACAATAATCCTGATGTATTTTATCTAAATTCATTTGGCCTTCGTTCAAAGCATCTAAAAAAACATGAAATGCTTTTTTAGATTGATGGAAGTCATTCAAATTATATACCCACCATTTCCATTTTTCTTTTAGAGTTATATCTTCTCTTAATAAAATTCTGATTATACTCAAATGCTGCTTAATAGAGAGCCTTGCCGACGGAGGAACATAACCTAAAATTTTATAACGGTAGTACAATTCGGTTAAATTTCTTTTAAATGCGAACTCTTTATTCATCTGATGATAATGGTGCACCTGAGCAAACCCATTGTAAACAAGCGTGTAGCCGCTTATTATTGCATCTTTAGCCCACTGCATATCTTCAGCAAAAGATATCTTCCGAAAAGGTATTTGAAATAATATATCTTTCCTATAACAGGCCGTAACATTATCCCAACCACAAACCTGTTTTTTTCTTTCAGGTGTAAGTTGTTCGAACTCCTGGCTATTACTAAAATGATAACTGATTATTGCAGGTTTATTGATAGGCCGAAACCATGTAACGGGATTTTTGTCTTTATCATGTGGCACTACTTGTTGACCGCACACCGCTACAACATTATTATTAAAAAACCCATCTAAAAAAAATTGAAGCCACAAATCAGAAACTGGCAGGGCATCTTGCACAGTCATAACAATATATTTTCCTACTGCTTCCCTCACACCAACATTTCTTGTTTCTCCGTGATTGAATTCTGCTGAAGGTATTTGAATAAGCTTTACAGGATACCGTTTAATTATCTCTAAAGAATTATCTGTACTTCCTGAATCAATAACAATTATTTCAGTTTGATCAACTAGTGTTTGCTTCAGTAATTTTTGGAATAACTTATCTAACCAGCAATCTCCATTTTTTACGGGAATAACAATCGAAAATAATATTTCTGTACTCAAGACGTTTTAGAAGTTTTAATACTAATTAAATGTATTTCATATAAAGCCGTATTCTTTTTATAGAAAAAATACACAAATCAAAATTTAATTTTATCATATTTCTGATCAGGTAAATAAAATTTAACCTGATATTTTTTCTGCATATTTTTTTTACTTCGTCTTTGCTTAACGGGCAATCCTGGTGACACAAATATTCAACCTCAATTTTATCGTAAGTAAATTGAAATTTTTTTATTTTTTTACTTTCTTGATTTGCATGTTCACGATACCAAACAATGCCATCCGGCATTAATAAAACATTATAATATAATGCCAATCGGTGCCACATTTCAAAATCGCCAGCCATTCTTATTCCTCTGAATCCTCCAGCCTTGTGAAAAATAGTAGTTTTGATTATAGAAGATAAGGGCGCCTTATGAAAGATACCTGATACGAAATAATTGTAATTATAGGTTTCAGCAGGGTTCAGTAAAAAAGGAAACGGGTTTTTGACATATTGCCCTAATGAGCAAAGCCCCCAGTCAGCCTGTGGATTATCTTCCATCATTTTTACCAATAAAGATAATCCCCATGGATAAATATAATCATCATGGTCTACGTATTTTATATACTTACCGGTTGCATAAGATGCTGCCTTATTTCTATTTGGATAATCTCCCAGGTTGGACTCATTTTGATAAACTTTTATTCTATCATCTTTTAATGCATAACTTTTTGCAATACTAAAAGAAGAATCCGGAGATATATCATCAACAATAATTAGTTCAAAATTTGTATAGGTAGATGCTAATACACTTTCTATTGCAATAGAAATAAATTCTTCGCAATTATAAACAGCCATAAGAACACTGACAATTGGTTTATTATCCATTATTCATTTAACATTTGACGTAAAAAGATATAAAATTATTCATGAACAAAAGTTTTAAGGAACATTTGCTATCTGATTCCTTATAGATCTTAACAAAAATTAAATTAAGCAAAATGTCGCTTCAATTTTAAAAATGGTGTCTCAATATATTTATACGATAACGCCGCCAAAATAAATGTGATTGCAAAACAAACTAATAAAAACAAACTAGCTGACAAGTGGACCGAAGGAAACAATTTAGCTGTAATTGCACGATATACATAAGGGACTGGCATATGAAATAAATATATTCCATAACTTATTGAACCAATGTATTGCACCTGCTTATTTCTTGCTATATAACCAATAATTCCTGACCATCCATAAATACTAACCAGTACTATTGAAAAAGTACAAAGACATAAAGCTATTTCTCGATATAAATGCCAAAATGCAGATGTTCCTTTATAAAAGATCAATACAAAGATTAAGTGTAAAAATGTACTGTAAAATATTGTATGCCTATTTTTTCTCAACCAGTCTATTACATCGTTTTGTTTTGTATACAAACATGCTAGTATTGCACCTACCCCCAAGGTATGGAAATTTGTAAATGGCAATGCCCCGATTCTATCATTGTTGTAATTAATAAAAATATAAATTAAAGAAATAAATACCATACTTATAATTATAGGCATTCTGAATTTGGCAGGAGGAAATAGTATTATCCAGGGCCAGAATAAATAAAACTGTTCCTCTACACCTAACGACCATAAATGTGCGAAACAACTCATTTGACCATTTCCTATCTGATAATTCAAAAAATTGGGAGTGTATGTAAAAAAATAGGGTGAAAATTCATCCTTCCATAAAGACAAAGCGAAATAGTGTTTTGCCACAAAAAAAAACAGTATAAATAAATAATAGATAGGAAATAATCTTAATACCCTACGAACCATAAAATTTTTAACTATAGTTATTTTGCTCTTCCCTAAATCGTTGTTTAAGCTATTTATTAAAATAGTTGTAATTAAAAAACCTGATATAGTAAAAAATATAGGTACGCCATACCACATATACGGAATCTCTATTGGAGAAAAATGTGCCAGCAGCGTCATGATTACCGCAATAGTCCTTAAGGAATTCATTTCTGGTAAATGCTGTAGCTTCACTTTTGTAGTCGAAATATTTTCCATCAAATTATAGGGCTAAGATTTTAAAACCGACTTTTTGCAAAATGCGTTTTGAATAATATTTATAAAGGACATCTAGTGAACATATTTTATCTTTAAAACTCATGAGATCAAATCTTTTATAACTTCCTAAAACTGTTCTTCTTTTTCTTATTAATATTCTCTTTTCTGCAATAGAGAATTTATTAGAATCAATATGTTTATTGAGTGATTGTAAAAAACCTTCTCCCATCAGTTTCATATTTTTTGACATAGACCCATCAGCTATCCTGTAAATACATAGCTTTTCATCTACATATTTTATTTGAGGATGTAATGAAAAAATTTTCACCCAACAATCAAAATCTTCATGATTGGGCAAACTTGTATCAAAATTTATTTTGTATTTAGTAAAAAAAATTGCGCTAAATAAAAAACAATGACAAGGTATTGCAAAAGATGATTCCCAACGATCTATCAATTCCGTTAAATAATTTTTCGTATTAAATTGAGAGGGGATATATTCATTGTATAACTCATGTATATTATCTGAGCGTCCAAAAAAATAGTCAGTGTAAGAAACCACCATCTGCGAACCTTCAATTGGAATTGGAAAATGCTCTAATTGTTTTTGAATTTTTGAAGGTAACAATACATCATCTGCATCCAAAAACTGAATTAAACTGCCTGTTGCATGTGCTAATCCTGTATTCCGTGCGCCAGCTAACCCTTTGTTTAATTGATGTATATATTTAAATCGTTTATCTGTTGCAATAAATTTCTGTACAATAATGGCTGTATCATCTGTAGATCCGTCATCAATAATAATACACTCCCAGTTTTGATAATGTTGTTCTTTTACAGATACAAGAGTTTCTAAAATATATTTATGCCCATTATAAACAGGAATGATTATTGAAACTAATTGTTGCATACTAATTTCTATGCATTTTTGTGTTCATTGCTGTTTCCGAAAAGCCATAATTGATATACTTCTATATCAGGAGCATTTGATGAAGGAGCTATAGATAACCTTTCTAGCAATAAATCTTTAAAATTACAATTAATAAATCCTTCTTTTAATGCCTTTTCCGATATCCAATCTTCTATTGGTTGTTCAGGATCACTATACTTTTGCCATTCATTAAGAGCTTCCAGTCTAGGAGTTGAGATGATCGCAAAGCCATCAGGCTTTAAAAGCATATTTATATTTGTTATAAATTGTTTTTTATTATTATCAGGTATATGCTCTATCACTTCAGAACAAACAACCAAATCAAAAAAACCCTTATACCCTTTTTCTAACAATTTATCAGAGGTTTCATTTCTAATATCTAAACCAGGAAATAATAAATGTCCATATTCTGCTACAGACTTAACAGGTTCAATCCCTATCACATTTCCATAACGGCTTAATAAATTTGATAGCCAACCTCGCCCACATCCTAAATCGAGTATATCCAGATGAGATTTCGAAGAATTATTTAACTTAAAATGTTTTTCAATATGCGGTAAAAATTTATCCTCAATTATTTTCCATCTTAAACTTTCTTCTTTATTAGGATGTGCAGTATTCCATTCAGGATTATTTACAAACAGTTGATTATAAAATTCATCTTCACTTAAAATTTTATTCTTTTTCTTAAATAGCCCTATT
>DATHNB010000348.1:0-5206 GCA_035486495.1 Ferruginibacter sp.
AATAGTATTAAAATTTGAATGTTGAAGTAAATGAAAGAATCAATTCACCTGAAAAATTACGGTAAAGTTATGCAGGGCTATTTTAATTAAACCGGATTATTTGTGTGAGTCATTCTTTTGTTTTATGGGGATGCGTGCTCATAAAGCATATCGTAAGATGAAAGCATTGTATTAAAAATATAATTTATAATAATTAAAAACTGGTATTATGGCGTTTCCATTTTTTAATACTCCGGTTGTTTCAATTCGGAGACTGGCTGGAGTAATTGTTCTTAGTATTTTACTATTTTGCTCACCCTGCCTTCGCGCCGATATGGTATGGATACACCATATTGGTGTTGGACAGGGCGACGCTACTTTAATTGTTGCTTATCAAACCAATACCCAAAGCGGCTTGATAGATACGACCAGTATTTTAATTGATGCGGGAAATAGTTCGGGAAAAGGCCTCGCAGTGTTCAATTATATAAATGTTGAACTGGGAACAACCAAACATCTGAATTACATAATTACATCACACCTGCATAGTGACCATATAGGAGGAATGCCAAAGGTGCTTGAGATGTTACATGCTAATGGATGGCGTGTTGATTATATTCTTGACCGTGGGGCTACTAAAGCTCCAAAAGCCGACAGTTGCTATAGCACAATTGGGTTTGTAGATAATGATACAGTGCAGCCCTTTGATTTACCAGGCAGCAGGGTTTATGATTCTTACACATGGGAAGTGGAGAATTATTATCCGAACAGAAGATCCAACCCCCGACCAGGGGATGATCTGTTCAGGGTGTTAAACAGGAAGGCAAATATGAGCATGCTTACTGTTGCGTCTAACGGTTGCGTACTTGAACGTTATAACAGCACTTCAATTAGTTGCCCTTATAAGGCCCATACTGATGAGAATGATTTTTCCTTTGCTTTTCTTTTTTCCTTTGAAGGATTTAAATACTTTACCGCTGGTGATTTAGGCGGACAAGAGCCTTACTACCTTGATCTCGAAACACCGTTGATTGCATACTTTAGAACCTATCCTGAAATGGACTTTCACTTTTGCGTATATAAAGCCAGTCATCACGGTAGCAGCAAAAGCAATAACGAAAACTTTATCAATTACACGGATCCTACGGTAACTGTGATACCTTCCGCTTTGCGTTCCTTTGGCGGAACTCAACTGCCTGAGAAAAGTACTTTAGATCGCCTTGCGTTGGTACATTCAAAGTTGTTATATACTTACAATTACGATACTCAACCTTATAGTGGAACTATTTCTTCATTTGTGGATGTAAAACTCTCGGTTACTGATCCGGGTTATTATACTGATATTATTATGCCGGTGTTTGCCAGGCAACGCTCAAAAACATCTCCTTATAATCCAATAGGTGCTTTTGTTCAATTACCTTCAGATACTTGCCGTAAATATCATCCAAAGCCCGATGAACTAAATGCACCAAGTATCAAATAACAATTCTAAGTTTCTCTGATTTAACCCTTTAATTTGAACTATCATGTTTAAAAAAAATAGTACTCTGCTCAAATATACTCTGTGGGTACCTGTAAAGAGGCTGAGCAGATTTTTTGCACTTTGTGTTTTATTGCTAGGCACGCTGCAACTTCGCGCCGATACAGTATGGGTACACCATATTGGTGTTGGACAAGGTGATGCCACTCTCATAGTAGCATACCAATATAATTCTACCACACTACAGGTAGATACTACAAGTATTCTCATTGATGCGGGCAATAGTTCCGGAAAAGGTGAAGCCGTGTTCGATTATATCAATACAGAACTTGGCACAATAAAACATCTTAATTATATTATAACATCTCATCTTCACAGCGATCATATTGGCGGTATGCCTGCAGTGATTGCTAAGTTAAGTATTAACAAATGGAGGGTTGATTATATTATAGACCGTGGTGCACAATTTGAACCATCGGAAGACGAATGTTACAGTCCTGATGGTTTTGTGGATAATGATCCTGTTCAACCATTTGATTTACCTGGCAGTAAAATATACTTAGCTTATGAGGAAGAAATAAAGAAGTTCTACCCAAACAAAAGATTCAACCCTGCTCCTGGAATAGATCTTTTCCGCGAGTTAAAAAGACCGCTGAGTATGAGTATGTTGCTTGTGGCATCAAATGGGTGTACACTAATAAAATATGGGAGTAGCTTCTACCAATGCCCTTATGTTGCCAAGCCTGATGAGAACGATTTTTCGTATGCATTTTTATTCTCATTTCAGGGCTTTAAATATTTCACGGCCGGAGATTTAGGCGGGGCACCTCCGTACCTTGATCTTGAAACCCCTTTAGTAGATTATTTTAAAACCTACCCTGATAAAGATTTTCATTTTTGCACCTACAAGGCCAGCCATCATGGCAGTATAAATAGTAATAATGAAGTCTTTATTAACTATGTAAAACCCACTCTTACTATAATACCTTCCGCATTGCGCTCATTTAGCGGAACTCAATTACCCGGCCTTGCCACTCTTAACCGCCTTGCAAATGTAGGATCAACAATTCTTTACACCTATGTATATAATACCAATCCATATAGCGGAACCGTTTCAGATTTTAAAGATGTGAAATTTGTTGTTGTTGATCCGGGGTACGATCAAAATATCGCAATTCAAGTTTATAGCAGAAACCGGTCCAAATCAAGCCCATACGGACCTGAAGGGGCCTTTATCAATGATGGGGTAGTGACTTGTAAAAAGTCTCACGGACTTAAGAAATGATGGGATAAAATATTGAGTAAAAGGCACAAACATAAGGATAACTTATTTTTAGAAGCAATAGATAGGGATATTTATGGCTATCTGCTTCATTAACAGGAACGAAAAATATTAAATAGAATTTAATATTGTTTATATATAAAATTTTTATATTTGCAGAGAAAGCAATATTCTGGTTTTATTCTTTATAGGAAGCAATGGAAGGAAAACTTAAATGCGTCATCATTGATGATGACCCCGCAGTTCATACTGTAATTAAAGAATTTCTAAGAAGTTCTGACAAAGCAGTAATAACCCAGTGTTTTGAAAGATGTTCTGACTTTCTTAATAGAATAGATAAAATATCTTATGACCTTGTTCTGCTTGATTGTCTTTTTCCTAACGATATAATTAATGGGGTTGAAGTTGCCTTTAGATTAAAAGAACTCGGCAAGGAATTTATTTTTATTTCAGCAAAACACCATTCCTTCATTGATGCGTGCAGGTTGATTGGTGCATTGGATGCAATGCCAAAGCCATTAACCGAAAAAAGATTCAAGGAGTCAATAGATAAATCATATAAGTTTCTTAATACACCCAACTTGCAAATTCAAAAGCATGTATTGTTTAATGTAAAAGAACTAAAGAGGCACGTTAACATTTATATTCCTGAGGTTTTATATATGAGAACACATCATACTGATCCAAGAAATAAACTTGTCCGGCTAAATGGTAACGTCAGCTATACCTTAATGGACTGTAAATTTCAGGACATGCTTAAATTATCCGCGGATTTAGTTATGGCCAATAAATCAGAACTGATATCCTACAATATTATGGAAGGAATTAAAGGGGGGGATATTTTATTAAATCAAAGCGGAAATAATAAAATCCCGAAATCAATCCCCTTAAGCCCTCATTTTAAGAATAATTTCAAAATGCAGTTTCATTGAAAAAAGATCAAATACTTCCAGTTGTTTGTAAACTACCGCAAGGTGCTACAGCGTATTTACTGCTGGGATGGGGCCAATGTAAATAAATTGCTCACTTCAACTTGATTTTCAGTATACTATTTATATTTAACAAAAAATTATTATGAATCTGTTGGATATCTAATTTATTTCATTTACTATTGTATTTCGATTTTAAGGTTCTGTCAGGAAGCATCCCCTTTTTTAGTGTATTGATAAGGTTTCATATTATTTATTGTAATAGTTGAATAATGATTTTTGCACCCTATTCTTAAGTATTAACCTAAATTAAATTGAAGATGAGATTGGAAACCGGAAAAGTAACAAAAGCCGAAAGGAGCGATAATTCTGCTCTCTTCGATCGCGACCCGAAGTTCATTGCAACGGATAAGGCCGCAGTTGCAGCCATTGTTCAGGCGTGCGTAAACGTGGAGTTATTTACCATACCCTTATATATGGTTTCTATGTATTCCATACAGGGAGTACACCAGGTAACGGGTAGTAATAATATGTACCAGGGTAAATTATGGCCCGGAATGGCGCCTAGTTTTGAAAAAAATGATTTAGGGAATTCACCTAATAGCGTACGAGCGTTTAATACCCTATTCAGCGTTTTTATTGAAGAAATGCTGCACTTGCAATTGGCAGCCAACCTGGCTAACGTAATAGGCGTTAAACCTGATTTTACCCAATTGTCGCCGGAGGAAGAAAATTATGCGTGGAACTGTTATGGAACCCAAGACAAACCAAGTACCATAATTCCTTATATATTAGACTTTAAAGATTGTAAGACGGAGTTACCCGAGGCAAATAATCTTCTTAAATACTCGCAAATTAAAGTAAAACTTGACGCTTTAACAGAAGAACAGAATGAACTTTTTTTAGCCATTGAGGAAAATGATAAATTAGCATGGGAAAGAATAAGGGATGACAGAAAAGACAAATACCGCTTTCATACTCCGTTTAAAGATTGGACAGCAGGAGATCCGTTGCCCATGTTTGGAACTATAGGGCGTATGTACCAATGCCTGTACGATTATTTTAACATTACCTATAAGTATCCAGATGGTACTACTAAAACACTTTGGGAAATAATGTATTCTCCGGGTACTCTTCAGCGTGACATTTTCAATGCATCATCAAAGGGCCATCCATACAAGGAATACCAGGGAATTGAAACTACCATTTTAGGCTGGTTGCCACAAAGAGCGCTGGATGAGATAGTATTAAAATTAATCAGTGCTATTACCGATCAGGGTGAAGGAAGTTCCATTGAAAAACCAGAGAGACCAATTTTACAGGCAGTGAAGCCCATAAACCAGGCATCCAAAGCGGCGTTGGAAGCCGATTATCCATCCTATTCCGACAGCGGGGAACCAGTTCCTTCAACCCACGCCCATGCCCGTTCCGAAGTGGGAGCTATGGACCATTACGAAAGATTTGAAGCCATTAAAGAGGATCTTAAAGCAGGCCGTATAATTACCTGGGATAAATGGAGAAAAGACCAAAAACCAA
>DATHNB010000349.1:0-3198 GCA_035486495.1 Ferruginibacter sp.
ATTGTGAAATATTGGTTACAACAGTCTGGTATGAACGAAGAAGAGTTAAGAATAAATAAAGAACTAACACAAGCCATTCGTTTAAAAGCGGAAGAAGCTAAAGTTTATTTGTCAGCTAACAATATTTTTGAAGGAGAATTAAATGGAGATAAATTATCTCTTACAAAAGAAAAATTTAATGAGCTTATAAAACCATTAGTGAATAAAACAGTTACCTGTTGTACGAATGCTTTAAAAGATGCATCATTAAAAACTAAAGATATTGATGTAGTAGTAATGGTCGGAGGTTCAACAAGAGTTCCATTGGTAAAAGAAAGTATTAGCCAGTTTTTTGGAAAACCTGTAAATGACACCGTAAATCCTGATGAAGTTGTAGCATTGGGTGCAGCGATACAAGCAGATATATTAGCGGGTAATAATAAAGATTTTTTATTGTTGGATATAACCCCGCTTTCTTTAGGAATTGAAACAATGGGAGGGTTGATGGATGTATTAATTCCACGTAATTCTAAAATACCTAATAAAGCAGCAAGACAATACACTACTTATAAAGACGGACAAGGTGGAATGAAAATAGCTGTTTATCAGGGCGAGCGTGATATGATAAAGGATAATAGAAAATTAGCTGAATTTAACTTAACGGGTATTCCGGGAATGCCGGCTGGAATGCCAAAAGTAGAAGTAAGCTTTTTAATTAATGCTGATGGCATTTTGGTTGTAAAAGCAAAGGAATTAAGAAGTGGGGTAGAACAAAGCATTGAAGTAAAATCTCAATTTGGAATAAGCGATGAAGAGGTAGAAAAAATGTTGTTAGATTCAATTACGCATGCTAAAGATGATATTGCAACAAGAGCATTGATAGAAGCAAAAACAGAAGCGGAGCAATTATTGGAAACGACCGAAAAATTTATTCAGAAAAATGCCGCACATTTATCAAAAGAAGAATTAATGCAGACTGCTGCAGCCATGCAAGCTTTGCAATTAGCCACTACAATGGAAGATAAAGATCTTATTCATACTAAAGTAGAAGAGCTGAATGATATATCAAGACCTTATGCAGAACGTATCATGGATCAGGCTGTTTCTGCAGCAATGAAGGGTAAATCAGTTTAGTCTTCTTTTGTCTTGCTGATTTTCATAACTAAGAATTCTGCTGTTTTTGCCGCAAGCAAAACAAAGAACGGGTAGATAGAAAGTACAAATCTATTGTGATAGTCATCACATTGCAACACGATCGTAACTGCGTATAAGAAAATACTACAAATAAGAAATGCCGTAATTTCTTTTCTGAATTTCTCATTTTTTATAAAGAAGCTACCTATACCTAAAAGATATACTGGTATTATGTTTAGTAAAAGATAAAAATTGTGTTTGTTGCTAAAATAATCTCGTCTCATCAAAAAGAAATAGCGCAACTTTATTCCTGCGTAGTGAATAAAATGATCAAAATTGTGATAGATATAGTATAACAATTGATAAGCAGGACTGGCACTTTTATCTAAGTAAAGTGTAGTACTATGAATCGTAGAAGGGAGATCACAGATTATATTTTCTTCTTCAAATGGTTTAGTTATTGTCCAGTCTTCGATAGAAGAGAAAATGGTATTTATTATAAAATAGAATATCGTCAATAAAACAACAGCGCCACAAAGAAGAATGATCCTCCACTTTCTATTGGCTGAATAAAAAAGACAGAAGTAAGTACTGATCGCAAATAAAATTCCCAGCGGTCTGGAAACGACTGTTAATACTAAGGCTGCGCAGATAATAGCCACATTTCCAATACTATCAGGTTTGTAAAGAATTAAAGTAGATAGCAATATTAATATGGTACTATAAAAAATGGATTCGGTATATAAATAAACTACCCAGCTCTGGTAAGGTAAAAAAGTAAGTAGATACAAAATAATTAATATCGCAGTAGCATTGGTAAAAACTGTTTTTAACGCTTTGTAAAAGAATAAATAAGCAAAAAAATTGATCAATGCCTGGATAATAAAAGCACCCACTAAGCCAATTTTGATCTTTGTTGCTAATGCTATAATAAAAATAGTAGTAGCATAAAACCAATATCTTGAAGCAGACATGCCACCATACCTTAATAAATAATTTGCTTGGTAAATATATTTTTCAGCTTCCAGCTGTGTAAAAATTCCAAATAGATTATAATATACTGACAAAGATAAAAACCAACAAAGCACAATGAGATATGTGCCGTATTTATCTAATAATGATATGGTTGTTGATTGCTGCTTCAATTTATTACCGTATGCTATTGGGTTTTGCGAAATCGTTTTCTCACCAATAAAGCCAAAGGTTGCTCTACCAACTTATGAAAAATGAATGAAAATATTATCATACAAATGAAAGTGATGAAGATGTTTTTGCTGATAAATTTAAAGATATAGGATAAAACAAAAGAAGTATGCAATAAGTAGAAAGAATAAGTTGAATTACCCAACTGTACCATTAAGTTTGAAGATAGAAATCTTTGTAATAAACTTTTATAATAAATAAGACTGTAGAATAATATCGTGATGCCTATTGGTAATAAAATATTATTCACTCCCATGCCTGTCCATGAATATGTTCCGTGGTCAATGTTATTATTTTTTGCAATTAAATAAAGAAAAATAATTGACATAATAATGATCACTAAACTTATATATAGGCTATTCTTACCTATAGAACCTTCAAAGCAATTTTTGATTTTTCCTTTTACAACCATGCCTAAAAATATTCCGCAAGCAAATTCAAAGGCTCTCCCAAAAAAAGTAAAATAGCTAGTAAAAAGCAGGTTATCGAAAAAATTCTCAAAAGGAAAATAATGAAAGATCAATGTAAGTAATAAGCCAATGCCATAAAGTATCAAAACCGTTTTAATAAGAGAACTTATATTTTTAGCATATAAAAAAATTAATGGGGCTAATAAGTAAAAGAGTTCTTCAACCGACAAACTCCAGCTGGGAGTAATTCCTGTAAACCAATACTGAGCAGAGAAACCTTTTAGTAAGGTGATATTTAATAGATACAATTTAATAGTTTCTTTATTGGAATAATAATGATGATAATAAGCTGTAAGAAATGTAGCGCTAATCAGGATTAATAAAATAGGATATATCCTTGCTATTCTGTCTACAAAGTAATTGTGTAATACCGTTTTATTTAGGGCACTTATATCACTATATTTATAATAAA
>DATHNB010000350.1:0-11164 GCA_035486495.1 Ferruginibacter sp.
AAAAATAGTAGACTATTTAATTGTTAAATTTTATTAATTATCTGAATTGACTGCCTGGATATAGGAATTATCAAATTAAAAGGCTCTTGTCATCCTGAGGTACGAAGGATCTAATCGTAGATCAATCATTCTGTAAGTATAAGAATAAGATGCTTCGTTCCTCAGCATGACAAAAGAGTGTTTAGATATTTAGATGTAATAATATTTATAATTTGAAGAGTGCTTTTCGATATTTCAAGCATTTGTACTACCCAAAATCTACTTTTTATACCAAAAAATTGCTAAAAAAATTGGTATATTTATCTTAGCTTGCAATACGAAGAATCGATAAATAAGTGACAGAAAATTCTAATATACAATCTACCCTTCAGCACTATTTTGGCTACAATGAGTTCAGGCACAATCAGCAAGAGATCATTGAAAATGTTTTAGCAAAAAAAGATACTGTTGTGTTGATGCCCACCGGCGGAGGTAAATCCGTGTGTTTTCAAATCCCTGCTTTATTGTTTGATGGTGTTACTATCGTTGTTTCTCCATTAATTGCTTTGATGAAAGACCAGGTGGATGCCTTAAAACTGAATGGAATTCCTGCGGCATTTTTAAATTCGTCTCAATCTTCTTATGAGCAAACGGCCATCATCAACCAAATACAAAACAAACAGCTTAAATTATTATACGTTGCGCCTGAACGTTTACTCGGACAAAATAGTTTTCTAACTTATTTAAAAGATATCAATGTTTCACTTTTTGCTATTGACGAAGCACATTGTATCAGTCAGTGGGGACATGATTTCAGACCTGAATATTTAGAATTAGCGCAGTTAAAAAAGCAATTCCCAGAAGTTCCGATCATTGCATTAACAGCTACCGCAGATGCATTAACAAAAAAAGATATTATCGAGAAACTGGAAGTAACTGACTTTACAGTTTTTGAAAACTCTTTTAATCGTCCCAATATTTTTTATTACATCAAGCCAAAGAAAAATTATTTTTCTCAGTTACTCGATTACTTAGAAGCACGCAAAGACGATAGCGGTATTATTTATTGTCTGAGCAGAAACTCAACAGAAAAATTAGCGGAAGATCTTATTGAAGAAGGATATCTGGCAGCAGCATATCATGCAGGACTCGAAAGAGAAGTCCGTGAACAAAGACAAGACAAATTCCTAAAAGATGAGATCAAAATAATTATAGCCACGGTTGCTTTTGGAATGGGCATTGATAAAAGTAATGTACGCTTTGTAGTACATGCAGATCTGCCAAAAAATATAGAAGGTTATTACCAGGAAACAGGAAGAGCCGGTCGTGATGGATTATTGAGCGAAGCTGTTTTGTTTTACAGTGGTGGCGATGTGATCAAGTTAAGAAATTTTGCCAAGGTTGAAGGCAATGAAGAACAAAGTAAAATAATGTTGAAGAAGCTGCAACAAATGGCACAGCTATGTGAAACAAGACAGTGCAGAAGACAATACCTATTAAATTATTTTGGTGAAGCAGCCCCCGATTATTGTGGCAGTTGTGATGTTTGCTTAAGTACGGAAGAAAAGGTTGACGCAACAATCGAAGCACAAAAATTTTTAAGTGCCGTAAGCAGATTGAACGAAAGATTTGGCGTGAACTATGTAGTAGATTTTTTACGAGGCAGTAGCACTATCAGATCTGAACATCAACAATTAAAAACATTTGGCATCGGGAAAGATATCGGTAAAGATCAGTGGAAACAATATGCACGCGAACTATTGCAATTAAAAGTAGTAAAGCAAAGCGACGGTGAATATCCCGTTTTACAACTGACGGAAAAGAGCTGGAAAGTTTTAAAAGGTGAAGAGCAAATAAGATTAGTAAAAGCTGTTACCACAAAAGCTGAACAACCAGCAGCAATGCAAATGCAAAATGAAATACCAGCATACGATGAATTATTTAGAGAGCTGAAATCTATTACACATACATTAGCAAATAAAGAAAAAGTTGCAGCCTACATGATTTTTTCCGAAGCAACTCTTCTTGAATTGGCAACATATTTACCATTAACAATGACAGACATTGCAAAGATCTCTGGATTTGGTGATGTTAAGCTGGCTAAATATGGATCGCTATTTCTGGATCATATCATTACTTATTGCAGAAAGAATAATCTGTCAACGAGGATCAACCTTAAATCGCCAAAAAATACGCGCAAAGCTGTTACAAAAGAAAGATCAACGGATACTAAAAAACAAAGTCTGCAATTATTTTTAGATGATAAAACAGTTAGTGAAATTGCTTTTGAAAGAAAATTATCACAACAAACAATAGAAACACATCTTATCTATTATATCGGTACGGGAGAGTTAGCAGTAACAAAATTAGTAGCGAAAGAAAAACTACAACCTATTATTGATGTAATTAAAAATTCAAATAGCACAGCTCTTTCGCCAATTAAAGAAAAACTAGGCAGCAATTATTCTTTTAGCGAGATCAAAGCTGTAATGAGTCACTTAGAATGGATGGATGAAAGATAAATTATATCGAACATGTCTTTAGAAAAAATACCATATCTCACCAAAGAAATAATAGCAGGTTTAATAAAACCAAGAGTAGCTGATTCTCACAAAGGAACTTACGGCCATTCGTTATTAATAGCCGGCAATAAAGGAAGAATGGGTGCAGCAGTTTTATCTGCACGAGCCTGTTTAAGAACTGGTACAGGTTTACTTACAGTAAATGTTCCACAAGATGAACGTTCTATTTTACAGTCCACAATTCCCGAAGCAATGTTGCTATTTAGAGAAGATAAATTACCCGAACTCGATAAATTTTCAGCCATTGGTATTGGTCCTGCTTTAGGAACAGACGATATTTCTATTAAATTACTCACTGATGTTTTATATCAATACAAAAAAAATATTTTACTGGATGCTGATGCATTAACGATACTCTCACAACGTGCAGAGCTTTGGAATCCTTTACAGGAAGGAACTATCCTTACTCCTCATGTAAAAGAATTTGACAGGCTTTTCGGTGAAAGCGAGAACAAAACTGAAAGAATAAATAAGGCTATAGATATTTCTAAAAAATATCCTTGGGTAATTGTTTTAAAAGATCATGAAACATTGATCATTGAAAATGGAGATGCATGGATTAGCAATACGGGCAATGCAGGATTAGCAAAAGGCGGATCAGGAGATATTTTGAGTGGAATGATAACTGCGTTGTTAGCACAAGGCTATGCACCTTTCATTGCTGCAAAAATTGGAGTTTACTTACATGGAGTAGCTGCTGACATTGCAGTAAAAGAACAAAGTTTAGAGAGTCTTTTAGCTTTTGATGTTGTCGAAAAAATTGGTGCAGCTTTTAAAAGTTTATTGATTTAGTAGTTTAGAGGTTTAGATAATGATATCTAAAAAACTCAACACTAAACCCTCAACTATAAACTTGTCTAATGATCATTCAACGGCAATCCTCTTTTCTGAAATTCTTTCCAATTCAGATACTCATCTCCCTTACGATGTTCAACCATAGTAATACAATCTGTAACCGGACAAATTAGCTGACACAAATTACAACCAACACATTCTTCCTCTTTGATCGTGTATTTATTGTAAGGATTTCCATAATCTAATTTAATGGCCTGATGTGCTGTATCTTCGCAACCTATATAACATAAACCGCAGTGAATACATTTATCCTGATTGATATTCGCGATATGATGATAGTTGATATCAAGATCTTCCCAATGCGTAATTTTATCAATTGATTTACCGATGAAATCAGTTGTAGTTTGATAGCCTTTTTCATCCATCCAATTATTTAATCCTTCGCACAGATCTTCGACAATTCTAAAACCATGTGTCATTGCCGCTGTGCAAACCTGCACAGTAGTTGCACCTAACAACATAAATTCAACCGCATCTTTCCATGTACTAACACCGCCAATTCCGGATATAGGAACTTTTTTAGTTGTTGCATCCTGCGAAATAGTAGTCAGCATTTTTAATGCAATAGGTTTTACTGCAGGACCACAATATCCTCCATACACAGACTTTCCTGCCACGTAAGGATTAGGTACTAAAGTATCCAGATCAATTCCTGTTATAGATTGAATGGTATTAATTAATGATAAAGCACTTGTGCCGGCTTCCACGCAAGCTTTCCCGGTTGGTACTACAGAATGTACATTAGGTGTAAGTTTAGTGATAACAGGAATGGTTGCTTTTTCCATTACCCATTCAACAATCATTCTTGCAATTTCAGGATCTTGTCCTACTGTTGCGCCCATACCGCGTTCTGTCATTCCATGCGGACAACCGAAATTTAATTCCAAACCATGTGCACCAGTATCTTCAACTTTTTTAATTAACTCGTGCCAGCTCGCTTTATTATTCTCCGTCATCAATGAAACGATCATTGCCCTGTCGGGAAATAACTTCATGCACTCTGTAATTTCTTTCAAGTTTATATCGAGTGGGCGATCGCTGATCAATTCAATATTACTGAATCCCATCACACGCGTTCCATTAAAATCAACAGCCGAATATCTTGAAGAAACATTTTTTACTTGCGAGCCTAGTGTTTTCCATACAACTCCACCCCAGCCTGCCTCAAAAGCACGCAATACATTTATCTTCTTATCCGTAGGTGGCGCACTTGCCAGCCAAAATGGATTAGGAGATTTTATGCCGAGAAAATTTGATGATATATCTGCCATGATTTTTGTTTTACTTTTTGTCTGAACGTGGATTTGGAAGGATTTATAGGATTTTTTGATTAGCCATTAAGAAACTGCACTTATCCTTTTCATCAAAATAATCCTACCGAATCAACGTTCAGACAAATATTTGATAATACTTGCCGCTCCTTCCTTCCCTGCTTGCACTGCATCAACAACTTCTTTCCCACCATTTACACAATCACCACCTGCAAATATTCCTATTACATTTGTTGCACTTGCATTTATTTGAATTTTACCGTTTGTATTTTGGAGTTTATTTTCATTGATTAATTTATGAAAAGGCATTTGTCCTGCTGCTTTTATTACCATATCGACATCCAATGTAAAAATTTCTCCTGTATAAATCGGAGATCGTCTACCACTTGCGTCAGCGTCTCCTAATTTCATAATACTGCAAATTAGTTGTGTTACTTTTCCATTAGCCCCAATAATCTCCTTTGGTGCAGCCAACCAGATTATTTTGCAACCATCTAATTTGGCAATATCCAATTCAACATCGGTACAAGGTTTTTCAGTTTCGGTTCGTCTATATACTAACGTTACTTCTTTTGCTCCTAGCCGTTTTGCTTGTGTTGCAGCATCAATCGCTGTCATGCCCATTCCTATTACTGCAACTTTATCTCCAACAGCAATTGACGAAAAATCATTGCTACGCAAATCGTGGATAAAAGTAATAGCATCATACACGCCGTCTAAATGCTCTCCTGGAATTTCTAACTGTCTTGCTAAACCCACACCGATCGCTACATATACAGCATCGTAATTTTTCTGCAATTCTGCAAGAGAAACAGTTTTTCCTAATTCCTGGTTATATTTTATTTCAATGCCGCCGATTGATAAAATATAATTCACTTCATCCTCGCAAAATTCTGGTGTTACTTTATAAGCTGCAATTCCGTAGGTCATCAATCCGCCACCTTTACTTTCTTTTTCATAGATCGTTACATCAATTCCTTCTCTGCTCAATGTATGCGCACAACTTAAACCAGCCGGGCCCGCACCGATCACTGCAACTTTTTTCCCTGTTGATGATTTTCTTTTAAATAATTGCCATTTATTTTCTAACGCAGCTTCTGTTGAATAACGTTGTAATCTTGCGATTGGTATCGCCTCTTCTTCCATTAAATTATATACACAAGCGCCCTCGCATAATTTTTCAACCGGACAAACCTTACTACACCCCGCACCTAAAATATTACTTGAAAAAATAGTGTGTGCCGATCCTTTAATATTTTCAGAAACAATTTGTTTAATAAATTTCGGCACATCAATCCCTGTCGGGCAACTTTTCATGCAAGGTGCATCATAACAAAACAAACAGCGATTAGCATCCACCAACGCTGCACTGTATGATTCAAACGGCGGGTGAATATCACTGAAGTTTTCAGCATATTGTTCTTTCGTTAATTTGTTATTCGTTATTGCCATAATCTTTTTAATAAGAAATAAAAAACATACAATAAGGAATAAGAAAGTTTTGAAACTCAACATTCATTTGAGTTCTACAACTTTCTCATTTTTTGTTTCTTATTTCTTATTCCTTATTTAAATAATACCTTTTACTTTAGAACGCTTTATATATTGTCCATTCCCTTTTTCTACCAAACATTTTTCTTTATCAATTACAACCTTACCTCTTAACAAAACGGTTTTGCATTTTCCCGTTACCTGCCAGCCTTCATAAGCTGAATAATCTGTATTCATGTGATGTGTTGACGCACTAATGATATGTTGCTGATTCGGATCAAACAAAACAATATCTGCATCTGATCCCGGAGCTATACATCCTTTCTTTGGATGCATACCAAATATCTTCGCAGGATTTGTACTCAGAACTTCTACAAATTTATTGATCGTTATCTTTCCTTTTTTTACACCTTCGCTGTACAATAATTCTACGCGATGTTCTATAGCTGGATGCCCGTTTGGTATTTTAGAAAAATTATCCTTACCTAATAATTTTTGCTCCCATTTAAACGGACAATGATCGGTTGCAACTACTTGTATCAATCCTTGATTTATTCCGGCCCATAAAGCTGCCTGATCTTTCTTTTCTCTCAATGGTGGACTCATCACCCATTTTGCACCTTCAAAATTTTTCTCATACAATGATGCATCTAATAACAAATATTGAATGCAAGTTTCCGCAAATACTTTTTGGTTTTCTTTGTTATTCTCACGCACTGCGTTTAATGCACCTTCGCAAGTCATGTGTACAATATATCCGGGACAGCCGGTGTACCCTGCCATCGTTGTAAAACGTTCTGATGCTTCGGCTTCTGTTATTTCTGGTTGAGATAAATAATGATAGATCGGCGCCGTATTTCCTACAGCTACGTTCTTAGCAATTAAAAAATCGATCACGTCGCCATTTGTTGCATGAACCGTAACCATCCCTCCTCTTAGCTTTACTTCATTCATCAAACCGATCATCTGCTTATCATCGATCATTAATGATCCTTTATATGCCATGAATATTTTGAAAGAAGTGATGCCTTCCTTTTCTACCAGTTCAACAATTTCTTTACAGGTGTTCTCATTAAAATCCGTAACCGCCATGTGAAAACTATAATCACCTACAGCATTATTATTAGCTCGGCCGCTCCATTCTTTGTAGGCGTCGTGCAATGAGTGTCCTTGTTTTTGCAAGATGAAATCTATTACTGTTGTAGTACCTCCATGTAACGCGGCTCTTGTGCCAGTTTCGTATGTATCGCTGGAGAATGTTCCCATAAAAGGCATTTCCAGATGCACATGTGGATCAACGGCTCCAGGAAAAACCAGTAATCCTATAGCATCAATTATTTCATCTGCCTTTACAGACAAATTCTTTCCTATCGAAGAAATTTTTTCTCCTTCAATAAAAATATCCGCCACATAATTATCTGCAGCCGTAACAATATTTCCGTTCTTAATTAATAGCGACATTGTTGATCAATTCTTTATTTACTAAATCTACTACTTTATAATTACGCATAAGAAACAAGTAAATTATTCCTGAAACGAAGAAGCCTACGAACCAGGCATAGTTATATAACTGCAATATCCATGCAGGAAATGCTTCTGAAGATACCAGTTTTACCTGCAATAAAAATCCAGGCACATTTGGGAGTATCCCCAATAATAAAGCAATAATGGCAAATTTATTGAACCCATTTGTAAAACTATATTGTCCTTTTGGTTCATACATTTCAGTCACAGTCAATTGTTGCTTACGAATAAAATAATAATCCGCGATCATGATACCTCCTATCGGGCCCAATAAACTTGAGTATGCAATGAGCCAGGTAAAAATATAACCGTTAGGGTCTGCAATTAATTTCCATGGACAAATAAATATGCCGATGATACCGGTTATATAGCCGCCAGTTCTAAAATTTATTTTTGACGGAGAGAGATTAGAAAAATCATTCGCAGGACTAACAATATTCGCTGCAATATTTGTTGCCAAGGTTGATAAGGCAACAGCGATCATTGCAAAACTTACTAATATTTTGCTGTCAAATTTTCCTGCTAATGCAACCGGATCCCAAATTGTTTTTCCATAAATAATAAATGTGGCAGATGTTACGACTACACCAATAAAAGAAAATAATGTCATTGATGGAGGTAACCCCATCAACTGTCCAATTGCTTGTGACCGCTGGCTTTTTGCATATCGGGTAAAATCAGGAATATTTAATGAAAGCGTTGCCCAGTAACCAACCATACCCGTTAGTGCCGGAAAGAAATAATGCCAGAAATTATTACCAACTAATTTTGATGGCTGACCTAAAATAGGACCTAGTCCATGTCCAGCGTTAATCGCCCAAAATAATAATGCCAATGCCGCAGCTGGTAAAAAGAAGGCTTTAAAGAGCAATAATTTTTTTATGCTTTCTACACCTAGATAAACAACGAACATATTCAATAACCAAAATAAAAAGAACATAATAGCCGGGCCGGTTTGCAATTGAAAGGAATCGGGAAAAATTTGCGGTAATGTTTCTAAAGCTGGTATCCATAAACGAAACATTTGATATAAAGCAAAACCTCCTATCCAAGTCTGAATGCCAAACCACCCACAAGCAACAATTGCGCGAAGCACCGCAGGAATATTTGCCCCTTTCGTTCCAAAACTTGCTCTCGCAAAAACAGGAAAAGGAATTCCATACTTTGCCCCTGCATGTCCGTTCAATATCATTGGAATTAGCACGACCGTATTGCCAATAAAAATTGTCAGTATAGATTCCCACCAATTCATACCTCCTTCTATTAATGAACTTGCAAGCATATAAGTTGGTATACATAAGCTCATGCTTATCCATAATGCCGCATAGTTGAACGTACCCCAAGTCCGCTTGCTTTGCGGTATTGGAGCAAGATCTTCATTGTACAACGAGGTAGATTGTTTGATCATTATTTTAATTTAATCAACATATCCTTCTTTATCTGCGATAGTTATTGCTTCGCTGATAATCGCCAAACCTTCGTCAATTTGTTCTTTCGTTACACAAAGTGGTGGCGCAATAAAAATATAACTCCATCTTACAAAAGTATACATGCCCAACTCTTTTATTTTTGCCGCAACTTTATTCATCACTGCCATTTCATCTGGTTTGGCATTGAATGGTGCCATCGGTTCTTTTGTCTTTTTATTCTTTACTAATTCGAGACAGCCTAATAATCCTGTATTGCGCCAATCTCCAATCGATTTATGTTTTTGTTTCAATAACCCAATCTGTTGATTCAAATATTTTTCCATCGCTATTGTATTATCGAATAGCTTGTCATCTTCATAAATTTTTAATGTCGCTAAGGCAGCTGCACAACTTACTGGATGTGCAGAATAAGTCAACCCCAACGGCAACATAGCATCATCATATTTTGCAGCAATTTTATCCGATACCATCAAACATCCAAATGGTAAGTAACCGCAAGTCAAACCTTTTGCCATGGTGATCATGTCAGGAACAATTCCATGATTTTCAAAACCAAACCATTTCCCCGTTCTGCCGAAGCCACTCATCACTTCGTCCATAATTAATAAGATGCCATGCTTGTTACAAATTTCCCGTACAGCTCTTAAATACCCTTTTGGATATTGCAAACAACCTGATGAGCCAGATTCGCCTTCTAATAAAATAGCAGCAATATTTCCCGGACCTTCATACGCAATTGTTCTTTCCAATTGTGCAACAGAATCTGTCAGCATACTTTCTTCACTATGTGGCCAGCGATATAAATAAGGAATATCAATGTGTACAAAATTTGGCGCCTGTTGTGCATCCGCAGGCAATTTTCTTGGATCGCCTCCGGCAGATAAAACGCCGTAAGTTGAACCATGATAAGATTGATAGCGACCTATAATTTTATGTCTGCCTGTATATAAACGCGCAAGCTTG
Organism: Ferruginibacter sp.; assembly: GCA_035486495.1. Lineage (GTDB taxonomy): Bacteria > Bacteroidota > Bacteroidia > Chitinophagales > Chitinophagaceae > Ferruginibacter. Next base: position 10,096 of record DATHNB010000350.1, read on the forward strand.
ATCGCATTTTCAATTGATGTGGCACCGCATAAAGTAAAGAATGCTTTATTCAAATCACCCGGACAAATCTCCGCCAATTTTTTTCCAAGCTCTCCGCGAACTTCGGTAACGCAACTCGGTGTTACATAGCTTATCGCCTGCATTTGTTTTGTAACGGCTTCGGTTATACGCTGATCTCCATGACCAACATTCACGTTCATTAATCCCGATGAAAAATCAATATGGCGCTTGCCATCATAATCATATAAATAAACACCTTTGCCATATTTTACGACAAGTGGTGCAATACCTTTTTGTTTACTCCAGCTAAACAACGTATGCTCGAGATTGTTTTTTATAATTTCTTGAGAGACTGACATTCGTTATAATAAAATTTTAAACAATTGTCTGAACAAGGATTTGGGAAGATTATTTGGATTTGTTTGATCTTACCATCCTTTAATCTTATAAATCCTACCAAATCTAGGTTCAGATTAACTCATCCAATTTACACCTGCTTCTGGGTTCCATTTGGTAGTACTCTTTTTTAATTTCGTCCAGAATTCAATAGAACTTTTTCCGGTGATATCGCCTACACCAAATTTACTTTCGTTCCATCCACCAAAAGAAAATGGCTCTCTCGGTACCGGTACACCTACATTTACACCAATCATACCTGCGTTAGCATTATCAATGATATATCTTGCGGCAGCGCCATTTTGAGTAAACACGCTTGCGGCATTTCCATATGGATTTGCATTCTCTATCGCTAGTGCTTCATCTACTGTATTTGTACGCATGATAGAGATTACCGGCCCAAAAATTTCTTCTTTAGCGATCGACATATCCGGAGTTACAAAATCAATTACTGTAGGCCCCACATAACTACCTTTTTCTTTTCCTGCAACGACGGTCTTTCTTCCATCTAACAAAATTTTTGCGCCTTGTTGTTCTGCTTCTGTAATATATTTTTCGATTCTGTCTTTCGATGCTTTGTTGATCACTGCACCTAAATTTTTACCGGGAATAATTTTTTTCGCTTCGGCAACGATCTTATTAATAATATGATCAACATTTCCTACACCAACCA
>DATHNB010000351.1:0-22056 GCA_035486495.1 Ferruginibacter sp.
ACAATAGAGAAATAATTTGCAATCATTGTATTTCTCTTATCTACAGGTTCGTCCACAAATGACGTTCCTGTATTGGCAAGCCGTTTTATAAAATTTCCTTTATCATTTTTTGATAGATTACGCATGTCAACATTGGATTAAACAAATTATATGCAAACAAAAAACACTTACAAATATTACTCTGTAAGTGCCTGATCGTGAAGTGGGAGTTGACGGGGTCGAACCGCCGACCCTCTGCTTGTAAGGCAGATGCTCTAAACCAACTGAGCTAAACTCCCTTTTTTCGGACTGCAAAGATAAGGGTTAAATAATCTCTGCAAAATTTTTAAAGAATTATTTTAAATGCGATTGGATAATAATTTCAACCGGTTATTTTTTAAATAAAAGCAAAGCCTGTAATGTCAAAATAGAACATCAAAAAAGCATCTCTATTTACAGAGATGCTTTTTGAAATATTTATTCAGAGATTTTATCTTCTTCCACCACCACCTCTGGAACCTCCTCCGCCGCCGCCACCTCTATTCGCAGGAGCTTGTGAGGGAGCCGGAGCAAAACTTCTTGGAGCTTGTGAAGGTGCAGGACTGAAGCTTCTTGTAGATTGGAAATTTTGTGTACGTACCTGACCTCTGTCATGCATTTGTTGCTGCTGATTAAGGTTTTGTGTCTGGGTATTATTTTGTACTGGTTTCCATTGTCCTTGTTGACGTTGTTGCCATTGTGCATTGTTATTATTTGTTGTATTAGGTGCTGTTCTTTGATAAACATTACCTTGTCTATCTGTTGTGATATTATTATTTGGAACAGCAGCGTTACGTTGTTGTGTTGTAGGACGACTTGTTTGATTATTATTTCCTCCAACAGCAGGTCTTGTCATTTGATTATTATTCACAGCACTATTATTAGCCGGACGGTTATTTGTACTAACACCAGGTCTTTGGCCAGGAATAGCAGATCTATTGTTTGTTACAACGTTTCCTCGGAAGTTGTAAATATTATTTGTTCTGTTATTTGCTGCAGCATTATTAAAACTGCGGCCTCCGCCTCCTCTAATTTGTCCGCCAGCACTAACTGCTGGCCGCGCACCATAAAAACCATGACTGCTATAGGCTTTTCCGCGGAACGAAGGGCGATATACTGAAGGGCCCCACCAGCCCCCTCTGTAACCACCCCATCTTGCACCGCCACTATAATAACCTCCTCCATTGAACCAACCCGCTCCATAATTATATCCTAGGCTCCAACCAAACCAAGGATTGTATTGAACACCAAATCCCCATGTGCAAGGACGTGGAAAATAATAATCTCCGTACCATGAATCGTAATCATATCCCGTACCATATACTACCGTTCCATCATAGATATAGGTATTTAAATATCCGGGAGTATAACCCATGTAAACATAGTCTGGTTGTACATCGTATATATATACATACTTCATATTATAGTCAGGGCAGCTAGGAGGAATGATATCTACTTCATCAGGCCTATCTGTACAAACGCTCCAAGGACCACCCGCACTTCCTGATTCGAACCATACCCCATTATCTACGCAATAGTAAGTTCCTCTATATTCTATAACAGAACTTTGCGTATTTACTGCATATTGCATATCAGTTCCCTGGATATCCTGAAACTGAGGACTTCCATCATAAGAAACATCTGCTGTAGCATTTTGTCTGTCTACTTTAGCAGTTTGCGGAATTTGCGCATCCATTACAGCTTCTCTTGCAGCATCAGTACCGGCAACACTTGCTAATACATTATCCTTTGGAGAACCTTCAGGTATTCTTGCAAAATCATCAGGCAAAGAAGTTGCTTCTGTATACTGCCAGCCGCCTTGTAGATTGGGAGATTTATACCATCTTCCTGAAAGCAAAACGTAATATTGTTTGTCCGCATTATTTAAGAAAAGATCATTTTGTGTATTTGATACATAAGATAAATTAGTACCACTAATTGGTGTAAAAGCTGGTTGGCCATCTGTTTGAATAAGTTCAGCAGGAGCAGTTCTTATAATAATATCAGATGGGCCGGTAGGTTGAGCAGCAGTAGAATCGTCAGTAAAACCAGGCGCGGCATTGTTAGCATTATCAACATCTTGCTGTATCTTATCTAAGTTTTTGGGTGTTCTTTCAGTGTATTCAAAAGGACCAGTAGCTGATGTTCCTTTATACCAATTTTTACCTCCGTATAAATAAAATGTACCATTGCTAGTTTTAACAATTGTGAATGGTGTATTTACGACAGCATCTACACCCCAGTTATCATTCTTTTGAAGTTTTGGGGTTCCATCTATTAATACTAAAATTGCAGGTTGCGTTGCATATATTATTTCCGGAGCGTCATTTTTTAATCCTTTAGATAATTTTTTTTCTTCAACACTCATATTCAACGTTGATTCAATAGCGTCTAACGGAAGTGTAATATCAAGTTGAGGTATTTGTGTTTCTAAAGTTGTTTTTAAATAACTCGTTGTGCTCGCATCCTGAGCTGTTGCGAATTTCAGGTTAGGGATCTTTGCAGATATTACGTTTAGCACACGATTGTCTCTGTCAGTTTCAACAGTCTCAACGGCCCATACAGTACCAAAAATTGGATCGGCATCCCCTTGTTGTAAAGAAACAGCAGATCTTGTTTTTAATATATTTCCAGAAAAGGACTCTGGTTGAGGTTCATATAATTTTATTATAGAGCCGTCTTCTGCAGTAATTGTTTTTGGCCATGCATCATCTTGTGCCTTTGCAGTAAAAGAGAACAGAAGTAGGCCACTTGAAATAATAAAAAGGCTAAGTAAATGTTTCATGGTGAATTTAATTATGGTTAAATATAAAGTCATTTGTTAATAGGAAAGAATATGTCAATCGTTTACGCGAAGTTATATTCTTAAACTAATAATAGTCACATAATAGACTAAATCATTTCGTAAATGTTTGGTACTAAACTGTTAAAGAAAAGTAAAGCTTCGCGAAGATAGAATTTACTTTATATGTTAGTATTTTTAATAATAAGATAATCTTCTATTAAAAGAATGCAGGTACAGGCACAAAAAAGTCTCAAAGTTGTATTTGAGACTTTTTTACTTATTAAGATAGTGTGCGGATCGTTCTTTTGTGATATAAAAATCGTCCGCATCTGATAATAAAACAAAGGGAAAAACACTAGATTTCAGGTGTTTTTCTTCCGTGTAGTTATAAAGTAGTTTATTTAAGTTTATTTAAGCGGGCATTATAAGTATTCATCATTAATGCGCCGATCGTCATTAGCCCAACACCTCCTGGCACCGGTGTTATGTAACTGCATTTTGGTGCAACGTTGGCAAAATCAACATCTCCTTTAATAGTAAATCCTGATTTTTTTGTAGCATCGGCAACGCGTGTAATTCCCACGTCAACTACTACAGCATTTTCTTTTACCATATCTGCTTTTAAAAATTCCGGTTTACCTAAAGCCGCCACTACAATATCGGCTTGTAAACAGATTTCTTTAAGGTTAGGAGTGTGGCTATGGCAAAGTGTTACGGTACAATTGCCAGGGTTGGTATTTCTGCTTAGTAAGATGCTAATGGGCCTGCCTACTATATTGCTTCTGCCAATAACTACGGCATGTTTGCCTTTTGTGTCTATTTTATAATGTTCCAGCATTAACATTATTCCATAAGGTGTTGCAGGTATAAATGTTGGCAAGCCCTGTACCATTTTCCCAACACTCATTGGATGAAACCCGTCAACATCTTTATCTGGATGGATAAGGTTGATGATTTTTTCTTCACTTATTTGTTTAGGAAGAGGCAATTGTACAAGGATGCCATCCACATCATCATCGGTATTGAGTTTTTCAATGGCTTCGATCAATATTGCTTCGCTGATGTTTTCATCAAAACGTATAAGAGAACTTTTAAAACCTATCTCTTCGCAATTTTTTACTTTGCTGGCTACGTACGTTTCACTGGCGCCATTAGTACCCACTAAAACAGCTGCTAAGTGAGGCGCTTTCGATCCTTTTCTTATTAATTCAAGCGTTTTTTCTTTGAGGTTGTCTTTCACAACCTGCGATACTATTTTGCCATCTAAAATTTGCATGCTGCGAAATTATAATATTTTATCTTAATATTGCCACCGAAAACTAATCCTACCCATACTTGAAAAAGAACATTCTTATCCTAAGCGTATTACTATGTAATGCAGTACATCCAGTTTTGGCCCAGCCTTTAAGAGAGCATATTTCTGCCGTCTACATTGGTTTAGCTTGTTATAGTAATGAGCATACAGATGCATTCTCCTTTACAAATAACCAGGCTTCCTTAACAAAAGCAAAAGCTGCAGAAACCGGAGTGTATTCAGAAAGAAGATTCTTGCTAAAAGAAACAACAGTTTACGATGCATCTGTTGTGCTTCCTTCAAAGAGCGGAAACTTTGGTGTTAATCTTGTTTACTCTGGCTTTGAGGATTTTACTGAAATGCAATTTGGTGTGGCGTATGCAAAAAGTCTTAGTTCTAAACTGGATGTAGGTGTTCAGTTCAATTATTATGGATACCAGATCCCGGCATACTCTAATAACAACACAGTTGATTTTGAAATTGGCGCAATTGCACATCTCACTAATAAATTAAATGCTGGCTTTCATGTATATAATCCGGTAGGAGGTGAATTTTTTAAATCAAACGAAAAATTAACGGCTGTATACAAATTCGGTTTTGGGTACGATGTCTCGGATGTATTTTTTGCAAGTGCAGAAATAGTTAAGGAAGAAAATTTTCCATCAAGTATTAATGCGGGGCTTCAATACAGGTTTGCAAAGCAATTATTTGCAAGGGTAGGTATTGTATCTGCTACATCCACACCATATACTGGTGTTGGTGTAGCGTGGGATAATTTTAGAATTGATATAAGCTGCAGCTTTCATCCGCAATTAGGCATTTCTCCGGGCTTGTTATTCATTGTAAATTTTGATAAAGGGAAAGATGAGTAGATACTATATCCTATTTTTTCTTGTTTTTTGCAATGTAAAAGCTTTGGCACAATCACCAGAATTGCCTTCTGCAACGCAACAGCAATTGGAATCTTTAACAGAAAATAATAATGATAATGCAACAGAAGATGATTATTTTTTGCAGCAATGGCAATCTTTTTTAAAAGATCCGATCAATCTTAATACTGCAGGTGAAACTACTTTGCAGGAGTTAAGAATGCTTACGCCATTACAAATTCAAAACCTTATTGTTTACAGGAAAGAGTTCGGCAATTTTATAAATATATATGAGCTGCAAGCCATACCTACCTGGAATATAGCTGTTATACAAAAAATACTCCCATACATCACCGTTAGTATTGACGGTAATTATTTTCATTCTTTAGGTGAGCGTTTTAATGGTGGAACAAATACTATATTAGTAAGAGATGAGCAGGTACTTGAAAAATCAAAAGGTTATATATCGGTGGATACTGCCACTAAGAAAACTAAATATCCCGGCTCTCCGCAACAACTATTTGTGAGGTATAAATATCAGTATAAAAACCTATTGCAATTTGGATTTGACGGAAAGAAAGATGCAGGTGAAGAATTTTTCAAAGGCAGTCAGAAACAAGGTTTTGATTTTTACTCCGCCCATTTCTTTGTAAGAAATTTAGGAATAATTAAATCGTTAGCAATAGGAGATTTTACTGTAAATCTGGGACAAGGGTTAACACAATGGCAGGGACTTGCTTTTACAAAAAGCGCTGATGTATTAAACATCAAGCGGCAATCTGCAATATTAGAACCGTATAATGCAAGCAGTTATTTTTATTTTAATCGCGGGATAGGAATAACCATCGCAAAGAGAAATATAGAAGCAACTGTATTCGGCTCGTATCGAAGCCTTGATGCAAGTATTTATAGTGCTGCAGACAGTTCAAATTATGACGATTATATTTCTTCACTGGAAACATCCGGTTATCACCGCACAACAACTGAAATAGCAAATAAGGGTACAGAACAACAGATCACTTATGGTGGTAATATTGCATTCAATAAAAATCGATTTCACATCGGTGTTAATGCAGTACAATATAAATTCAATATACCACTCAATAAAAATTTAGATGCCAAAGAGCCCTATAATTTGTATAAGATATTCGGAAGTAATTTTGGTAATTATAGTATTGATTATAGCTATACATTTAAAAATATGCACTATTTTGGCGAAGCTGCCATTACGAATAATTATAGTACAGCCTTTATAAATGGTTTGTTAGTGAGTGTTAATAATAATGTTGATGTCAGCCTGCTATACCGCAATATTACCAAGCAATATCAATCGCTTTACGGTAATGCTTTTGTAGAAAATACATCTCCAACAAATGAAAAAGGTTTGTATATAGGTATTAGCATTAGGCCTAACAGTCAATGGCAGCTAAATGCTAATGCGGATGTATATACTTTCCCTTGGTTAAAATATCAGGTTGATGCCCCCTCTTATGGCGCCGATTATTTTCTACAGGCAACTTATAAGCCTAATAAACAAGTTGAATTATATGTGAGCTACAGAGAGGGTGCCAAAGGAAAAAATTATAATTCTGATACCGCTGTATTATCACCTGTAGTATTAAGGCCTATTGATGATCTGCGCGAGCAAATAAGTTATAAGCTTACTACTATTGTTACTTTGCGTAACAGAGTGGAGTTGTTATGGTTTGATAAAGGATCTCCTGCTGCAGAAACCGGCTTTAATTCTTTTATAGATATTTTGTACAAACCACCTATGAAAAATTATTCTGGAAATATTCGGTTACAATATTTTGAAACCGACAGTTATAACAGCCGTTTATATGCTTATGAAGATGATGTGTTATATAGTTTTTCTATTCCTGTTTTTTATGGAAAAGGAGTACGGTATTACATCAATGCACATTATGAGTTTTCTAAGAAATTAGGATTGTGGTGCAGGTTTGCACAAACAATTTACAAAGATCAGACTACAGTTGGTACTGGATTAGATGAAATAAATGGAAATAAAAGAACAGAAGTTAAACTGCAAGCTATCTATCAATTCAAATAACCAAAATGCTTTTTTGTATCTTTGTTTCCTAATAATATATCATGAGTAATCAAATAGAACAACCAGGACAATTGAATATCGAAATAACTGAAGAAGTTTCAGAAGGACAGTATGCTAACTTAGCAATTATCACACATAGCCACGCAGAGTTTGTAGTAGATTTTGTAAATGTAATGCCGGGTACACCAAAAAGTAAAGTAAAGAGTCGTATTATATTAACACCATTTCATGCAAAACGTTTTATGAAAGCGTTAAGCGAAAATGTGAAAAAATTCGAAGCTGCAAACGGAACGATACAGGATATGGAATCAGTAGAAATTCCATTCACCTTTGGTGGGCCAACTGCACAGGCATAAAAAATAATAAATTCAAAAAAATAATTATCCAAAAAAATACATACTCGCCAATTTGAGTTTTGTTTTTTGGATAATTGTTTTTTGGATTTGACTTCTCACATCATACCCTCATCTGCGAAACTAAAATACCCTTCTTCGCTAACAATAATATGATCCAGTACTTTAATATCAATGTACTTCGCTGCTTCCTTTATATTTTTTGTTACCAATTCATCACTTTTACTCGGGTGCAAATTTCCGGAAGGATGATTGTGACAAAGTATAATTGATGTTGCGTCTTCTTCCAAAGCTCGTTTTAAAATAACCCTTGGATCAGCAACTGTACCAGTTATACCACCTTTACTAATTATTTCAAAATGATTGATCTTATTGGCCTGGTTTAGAAAAAGCACAGCAAATACTTCATAGCTATAATCCTTAATACTTGCTTGTAAATAAGTAGCAATATCACTGCTTGTTCTGATGGTAGGCTTCTCAAATGCAGCGGCAGCTTGCCTTCTTCTGCCTAATTCTAATGCTGCAGCAATAGTTACAGCTTTGGCTTCGCCGATACCTTTTATTTGTTGAAACTCTTTTAAAGTAAGCTTGCCCAATTCATTCAGGTTGTTATTGCCCAATTGTAAAATTTCTTTAGCGAGGTCAAGGGCTGATTTTTCTTTATTACCGTTATTAATCAAAATAGCTAACAATTCTGAATTACTCAGGATGGATGGGCCTTTTGAGAATAATTTTTCTCTTGGCCTGTCGTCCAAGGCCCAATTTTTTATAGACGTGGATGACTTGTTGATAGTTTTCATAACATAAATTTAATAGTATCTTTTTAAATGATAATTTTGCGACACAGAATTATCCTCTTTTATAATAATAATACCATCAAAACATCATGTCTAACGTAAAAATTTTCTCAGGAACAGGCTCAAGATATCTTGCTGAAGAAATAGCCAAAAAATTTGGTGAACCTTTAGGGAAAGTAAATATCCAAAAGTTTAGCGATGGAGAAATTGGTGTTGCGTTTGAAGAAAGTATCCGCGGGCAATTTGTATTTCTTGTACAAAGTACTTTTTCGCCAACTGATAACATGATGGAATTATTGTTAATGATAGATGCTGCTAAACGTGCATCAGCCTATAAAGTAATTGCTGTTATTCCATATTACGGTTATGCTCGCCAGGATAGGAAAGATAAACCCAGAGTAGCTATCGGTTCTAAATTAGTAGCGAACATGCTAACTGCTGCAGGGGCAGACAGAGTTGTAACAATGGATCTTCATGCACCACAAATACAAGGTTACTTTGATATTCCTGTGGATCACTTAGATTCATCTGCTATATTTATTCCGTGTATACAAAGTCTAAAATTAGATAACCTCATATTCGCCGCGCCGGATGTGGGAAGCGCCAATCGTATCAGAGAAGTAGCTTCTTATTTTGAAGTGGATATGGTTATTTGTGATAAGCACCGTAAGCGTGCCAACGAAATTGCCAGTATGGTGGTGATAGGAGATGTAACTCACAGAGATGTTGTGTTATTAGATGATATCTGCGACACAGGTGGCACCCTTGCAAAAAGTGCCGGTTTATTAAAAGAGAAGGGAGCCCGCAGTGTACGTGCGTTCTGTACGCATCCGGTGTTAAGTGGTAAAGCTTACGACAATATCAATAACAGTGTATTAGAAGAATTAGTTGTGTGTGATACCATTCCTTTAAAACAACAAAGCAGTAAAATAAGAGTAGTTTCTACCGCAGAATTATTTGCAGTAGCTATCAGAAACGCTTTTGAAAATAAGAGTATTGACAGCTTGTTTTTAAGAGGGAAAAAAGCATAATTTTTTGTAACTAACTGTTGTACTGCTATTTAACATTGTTGTGTCACTCACTTCAGCTGTATACCATTACTGAGTTATTAAAGACATTTCAGCGTAAATACTTCAATATTTACGCTGAAATATTCATAAAATCCTTCGAAAAGCTCAAAACTTATTCTTACCTTCGCGCCTCATTAAAAATTTCATAAGAATGAAAACGATTACAATCGAAGGACAAATCAGGACCGAATTTGGCAAAGCAGCCACCCGCCAACTTCGCTCTGAGGAAAAAGTGCCAGCTGTAATTTACGGAGGTGCTCAGGAGATCAATTTTGCTGCTCCTGCTGTAGCTTTTAAGCATGTTGTTTACACACCAGACTTTATGATCATCGAAGTTAAAGTTGCTGGTAAAGCGTACAAATGTGTATTGAAAGATCTACAATTTGACAAAGTATCAGATCAATTAATCCACATCGACTTTTTGGAATTAGTTGCTGACAAAAAAGTAGTAGTTACTTTGCCAATTAAATTCGTTGGAACACCGGCTGGTGTTAAAGCGGGTGGCAAATTAGTTACTAAAATTAAAAGCCTAAAAATTAAGGCTTTACCCAAAGATCTTCGTGAAAACATTGAGTTGGATATTACTAACTTGGAGCTAAACGAAAATATCAGAGTACAAGATGTAAAAGCGGCTAACCTGGAAATTATGAACTCTCCACGTATTCCTATTGCATCTGTAACAATGACTCGTCAGTTGAAACAGGAAGAAGCTACTGCGGTTAAAGGCGCTCCAGCTCCTGCTGCTAAGGCAGCACCTGCAAAAGCCGCTGCTGCAGCACCTGCTGCTGCAAAAGCCCCCGCTAAAAAATAAACCATTTTATTTTTTGATATTGAATGCCCCGTTTTTCGGGGCATTTTTAATAATACGCAACACGTTATTATAAACAGCAAAGTTTAATTACATTTGCACACTTAAATTTATATTATGGGATCGGGATTTGATAGAAATACAGTGATAGGTTTTGTGCTGATTGGCATTTTAATGACAGGTATGTTTTATTTTAACAGTAAAAGCAATAATGAATATCTGGCGCAACAAAAACACATTGCAGATTCAATTGCAGCACTTCAACCTAAAGTAGATACAGCTGCTCAAAGATTAGATTCGATAAAATTTTCTGATGAAAAGAAACAGGAAGCTGGCGCTCTTTTTCAACAAGCAGGCGCAGAACAATTGACTACAGTTGAAAACAGTGTATTAAAAATTACGTTTACCAATAAAGGGGGACAACCAAAAAGGGTTGAGTTGAAAGATCCTAAGTATACATTCAATCGTAAACAAGTTGTTTTACAAAATGGTGATTCTAGTAAAATATCTTATGCAGTAAATTCAGGAGATAACCAGGTAGCTCAAACAGCAGATCTTGCGTTTGTTACAAACCCTGTGGTTGTAAATGCAGATAAGAGCCAGACGATAAGCTTTACGATTAAAGATAGCAGCGGAAAGGAAATTACGCATCAATATACTATTCGTCCTGATGATTATATGATAGATTTTTCTATCATTATAAATGGTGCAGATAGATTACTGACACAAAACACGATCAACCTTTTATGGCAGGTGCAAACTACACAAGCTGAAAAAGATGTTTCATTTGAAAAAACTCAATTACAGATAGGACAGGTAGAAGATGGAAAATATGATTTTGAAAGAACTATTAAAGGAGATGGTGATAAAAAATTCGACAAGCCGGTCGATTTTTTAAGTGTTAAGCAACAGTTCTTTATTACTGCAATTATTGATAAAGATAAATTTCAGAATGGGGAAGTTACATGGTCGGTTCCTGCAGATAGCGGCAGGACATTAATGCAGTCTGTTGCTAATCTTCGTGCAACGGTTCCTGCGGGAGTTACTTCAACAGTGCCACTACAACTGTACTATGGCCCAAGTGATTTTCATATACTAAGCAAATATGGCAATGATATGTATGAGATCGTTCCTTATGGTAGTGGTCCGTTTGCTTTTGTAAAGTATATTAATCGTTATATATTGCTACCTGTTTTTGATGTTATCAAGAACAATGTGGCAAATATGGGTATCGTAATCTTATTATTAACATTACTTATCAGGTTAATTACCTCTCCAATTTTATATAAGAGCTATGTGAGTGGTGCTAAAATGAAAGCATTAAAGCCGGAGATCGATCGTTTGAAAGAAAAACATGGAGAAGATAAACAGGCATTTAGCATGGATCAGATGAAGCTCTGGAAATCTGCGGGCGTTAGTCCGTTAGGAGGATGCTTACCTGCTGTATTGCAGATCCCGATATTCATGTCCTTGTACTATTTCTTCCAATCAAATATCGCTTTGCGCGGACAGCATTTTCTTTGGGCTAAAGATTTGGCTGCGTATGATTCAATTGCAAACTTGCCTTTCAGTATCCCTTTTTATGGAGATCATGTTAGTTTATTTACATTAACAGCGACTCTAACGAGTTTATTAATTTCCATTTATAGCATGAATACTACGATGCAGGATAATTCTAATCCGGCAATGAAGTACATGCCTTTTATATTCCCTATATTTTTATTGGGAATATTTAATAAGCTGCCTGCGGCTCTTACCTGGTATTATACTATTTCAAATACTATCACACTTGTGTTGCAGATCGTAATTCAGAAATATATTATTAATCATGATGAAATATTGGCGCAAATTGAGGCGAATAAGAAAAAACCTATAAAACAAAGTAAATGGCAGGAAAGATTAGCTGAAGTGCAGGAGAACAGCAAAAAAATACAAGATGCAAAGAAAAATAATAATAAAAGATAATTAATACCAAAAACGAAAATTAAATAAAGCCTGCAATCTAATTGCAGGCTTTATTTTTTTGAACCTGTCGATCTTTGGAATGTATTTTCCTATCTTTAATATGTCTTACCAATGCACTTGATATGAAACATAAAATTCTACTTTTATTAGTATCGATGCTTTTATGCACCGTTTTTTCTTTTGCTCAAAGAACAATTTCAGAAGGTACTATTGTGTATGCTATTTCTATACAAACGGGTAACAGTAAGCCTCAAATGGCTGATGCATTAGATGGTGCTACTACAACTGTTTACTTAAAAGGGGGGCTTAGCAGAACGGATATGGTGAGCTCTTTGGGAAATGAAAGTACCATTTATAATGCTCAGACGGGGGAGGCTGTAATTTTGAAAGAGTATAGCAGCCAAAAATTAATGATCACACTTACTAAAGATAATTGGGTAACAAAAAACAAGAATTATGAGGGTGTAACATTTACTATCGGCACAGATACTAAAGTTATTGCAGGGTACAATTGTAAAAAAGCTACAGCTAAATTAGAAGATGGATCAACTATCATTGTCTATTATACACCTGATCTTACGCTGATAAATAAAGAGTATGATCAAACATTTAAAAATCTTCTGGGGTTGCCGATGGAGTATGAGTTTCAATCAGGTTCGCTTAAATTCAAATATGTTGTTACAAGATTAGATTTTAGCCCGGTACCCATTGCTAAATTTGATTTTCCAAGATCAGGTTATAGAGTAATGACTTATGATGATAATCAAAAAAGTAAATAACTGCATTAATGAAACTAATATTATCCGCTATCTGTTCGGTTGCTATAATCGTATTAAGCCAAAGTTGTTATGCGCAACAAAGTGCTGACGAACTTAAAATGGAACTGTTAAAGGATGAGCAGGAAACCCCAAGTACTTACCTGAAAATTATTAAACACGATAATACTCATCGTATTGATGGGTGGTTCGTTTCCGGGTATATAAAAAATACAGCTACGCTTGCTCATTTTAAAGATGCTGTGGTTATTGTTTCCTATTATACACAAGCTCTAATGCATCTGAGTTCTCAACAATATGTGATATACCAGTCTTTCAGACCGAATAAAGCACAGTACTTTTTATTTAAAGTGCATGCGCCTAAAGAAACAGCTTCTATTAAAATGATGATTAAAAGCGCAACAGCTGTGGAAGATAGCATAGGGGAAAGACATCCATAATTTATTTTCTTAATCTTTCGAAATTTTTAGTGAAGATATACGGTACAAGAGTGCGGGGCCTGTGAACCTAAATAATAGCCAGTAAAGTTGGTTCAAAAAATAACCCCCAATAAATTGAGGGTTATTTTTTATATGTATGGTAAGCAATAATTATTTTTTAGAACGAATAATAAATTTGATACCTGTATAACCTTGTTGTTGCATATCAGGCATAACCATTTTGTGTTTGTAAGGAATGATATAAGTGCTGTTTCCTTTTTGATATGTTAGAATAGAAGTATTTATAACAGCTGCCCCTACCACTTGTGTAGAAGACAATAAACTGCCTTTATATGTTAACCCAGATTTAAGGTTAAGATCTAATGTCGTTAAATTTTTTAAAGATACTGGTGCTGTAATGTTTATTTTGGTTCTATTTTTCGCTTTTCTTTTAACACCTTTATCGGCAAAAGCGCCGTTAACAGTTCCAATTATTATAGCAAAAACAAGCAATCTTTTTAGTAAGATTTCCATTTAGGTTATTTTAACAATTCAAATGTACTAACAATTTATCAATATAAGCTCACCGCTCATCCATTATTTTGACTTTTCTTTAACTTATCGGTTTAATTGAAAAATAGATTTTTTTTTCTTGCTTCAAATATTGTTAACTTAGGGAAACCTAATAACCCATGAGTAAAAATCCTTATCGCCAAGACCGGGAAGAATTAAGAGAGTTATTACAGCAGTTTGATAACCTCCGGAACGGTAAAAGTCACTCTTTTATCGAGGAAGAATCTTTCGAAAAAATTATCGATTATTTTGATGAAAAGGATGAGATGGCCAATGCCATGGAAGCAGCGGATTATGCCGTTGAACAATATCCTTATTCAGGCGCCTTATTGCTGAAAAAAGCAGATCTGATGATCGCTGCAAAGCAGTATAAACGATCTCTTCAAATACTTGATCAGGCTGAGCTTTTAGATAGCAGTGACATTAATTTGTATATACTGAAAACAGATGCTTATCTGGCCTTGGATCAGCAGGAAAAAGCTGCTTCAGTGTTAGAAGCTGCCATACATTATTTTGAAGGTGAAGAAAAGATAGAATTGTTGTTTGAACTGGCAGATGTATATGACGATTACGAAAATTTTGAAAAGGTTTTCGATTGTCTTAAAATGATTCTGAACGAAGAGCCTAATAATGAAGAAGCATTATATAAAATTTGTTTCTGGACAGATTTTACAGGACGCAATGAAGAGGGTATTCGTTTGCATCAAAAAATAATAGATGATTTCCCCTTTAATGAGCTGGCATGGTTTAATCTTGCTGCCGCTTATCAAGGATTAAAGTTATATGAGAAAGCAATTGACGCTTACTTATATGCGGTAGCAATTGATGATAAATTCGATTATGCATGGCGCAATATGGCAGATGCTTATTTGCGTTTAAGAAAGTATAAAGATGCCATTGAAGTATTGCAAAAAGTATTGGAATTAACAAGGCCTGAAGATGTGATCTATGAAGCGATAGGGCATTGTTATGATAAGCTGGGTAATTATGCACAGGCACGCTTCAATTATCGTAAAGCAGCTCACCTTAACCAGGATGATAGCCAGTTACATTACAAAATAGCCTGTACTTACATGAATGAAGCTGTGTGGGATAGCGCGATAAAAAACCTGGAAGCTGCTATGCGCATACATCGTATGCAACCTGAATATAACCTGGCAATGGGCCAATGTTATATGGAAATGGGGAAGATAGAAAAAGCAGTACAGTATTTCGGCAACGTTGTAAAATCAAGACCAAAAAATGTAAACGGCTGGTTAGAGTTGTTACGTTGTCTATACAAAGCTGAATGTTTTGATGAAGCGATGGAATATATTGATCATGCCTTGAAACTAACTAATGGGAAAGCGATCTTCTTTTTTTATAAAAGTTTATTCTTATTTGCGCTTGGTAAATCAAAAGAAGCTATTATTCAATTAGAGTCTGGCATGGGAAAAAATCCAAAACTTATTAAGAAGATGATAGACCTAGATCCCGCTATTTTACAAAACCAACAAGTGGTTGATATTATTGCAAGGTTTAAAAAGAATAAATCAGCATAATTTTTAACAATTAATTCGTTGAAGTTGCTGTTTGTCTTTTGATACAAGATTGCCTTCTTGTAGTTATATTTGCGGCTACATAAAATAAGTGAATGAATTTCAATCTAACGCAAATACCTGAACGTACCGTAAGACCTCGCAAATTCGGTATTACAATGGTAATGGATAAGGGGTTAAGTGTACAAGGGGCAAAAGATTTTATGAGTGTTTCTTATCCACATGTGGATATTGTAAAGCTTGGATTTGGTACATCCTTCGTTACACCTACACTTAGGGAAAAATTAGAAGTATATCGTTCATACGACATCCCTGTTTATTTTGGGGGCACTTTATTTGAAGCGTTTTTGATACGTAATCAATTCGATGATTATTTAAGTATTTGTAAGGATTTTGGCATTAACCATATAGAAGTTAGTGATGGGTCTATCACTATTCCTCACGCCGAAAAATGCGGTTATATCGAGAAATTGACTAAACACGTAACAGTATTAAGTGAAGTTGGTAGTAAAGATGCCGCTCATATTATTCCGCCATATAAATGGATAGAATTGATGAAGGCCGAATTAGAAGCCGGATCTACTTATGTAATTGCTGAAGCAAGAGAAGCTGGTACGGTGGGTATTTATCGCGGCACAGGTGAAGTAAGAGAAGGGTTGGTGCAGGAAATTTTGACGCAAATACCCGAAGAAAAGATCATTTGGGAGGCACCGCAAAAAGAACAACAATTATACTTTTTAGAATTGATAGGTTGTAATGTAAACCTTGGCAATATAGCTCCATCAGAAATGTTGCCGTTAGAAGCAATGCGTGTAGGTTTACGCGGAGATACTTTCCATCTATATCTTAATAAAGAAACAGTTTAATGAAGCTTTACGGACTAATCGGATATCCATTAGGCCATTCTTTTTCCAAACAATATTTTACAGAGAAATTTGTAAAAGAAGGAATTAAAGACTGCGCATTCGAAGCTTTTCCCATTCCTGCAATTGATGAATTCCCAGCATTATTAAAAGCCAATCCTCATTTGAAGGGATTGAGTGTTACTATTCCTTATAAAGAGCAGGTATTAAAATATGTAACCGAATTATCTGAAGAAGTAAAATTCATCGGTGCAACTAACAGCATAAAAATATCTGGCGATAAACTAATCGCTTATAACACTGATATTATTGGTTTTGAAAAATCTTTTTTAAAGAGCCTGAAACCTACTCATACAAAGGCTTTGGTGTTAGGCACAGGCGGTGCATCAAAAGCGGTACAATATGTTCTGCGTAAATTAAAAATCGATTTTTTAGTTGTAACAAGAAGTGTGCAATTAAAATTCGGAGAAATAAATTACACAGCGATCGATGAAAAGATGATGGGAGAGTATACCGTAATTATTAATAGTTCTCCGGTTGGTATGTATCCTAATGTGAACGTTTGTCCTGATATTCCATATCATTTATTAACCAGTAATCATTATTTATACGACCTGGTTTATAAACCTGAAGAAACCTTGTTTCTGAAAAAGGGGAAAGAGAAAAATGCTACTGTTGAAAACGGCTATGATATGTTGTTGTTGCAAGCAGAAGCTAGTTGGAAGATATGGAATTCATAGTTTTTATTCTTGCACACGATTTAAATAGATTAGATTGAAGACAGGATTTGAAAATCAAGTTATTGAGTAATCTTGTTAATCAAAAAATCAATTAAATCGTGTTTAGAATAGCTTTCAACTCTTCAGGAATAGCCGCTACTTTCTTCGCTGCATAATCATAACAAACCATCCCTGTCTTAGCATTCGCTAATAAAATGTTTTTATCGTTTCTTGTTGTAGATAAACTGTAGTATAATTCAAAGCTCACTTTGCTAATTTCAGCGACGCCTATTTTTATATCGATGATATCTCCGTAATAAGATTCCTGTTTAAATTCTACGGCAAGATCACTCATTATCAAACCGGTTCCATTAATACCTAATTCAGATAAATGATGTTGATGCAACCACTGTACACGCGCTTCGTGTATGATCGAAACAAACGAATCGTTACCAACATGTTTGCCGTAATTAAGGTCGGTAATGCGGATAGGAATAGTGATGGTCGTTAAGAAATTCTCCGGTAATTCTAATTTTACTCTTGCCATGATAGTGTATTAATTGGTCACAGTACCGGTTATTGCTTTTTGTAATTCAGCTTCAAATTTTTCAGGAGTAAGCTCTTCTTCAAAGAAAGCTTTGTAACCTGTCTTTGGGTTTACAAAAATAGTTGCAGGCATATCTCCCTGCCATTTTTTATCAATTTGAGGACAAAAATGATCAGCATTGCTTTCATCTAACCAAACAATATCAGCATAAATATTATTCTTTGCTGCAAAAGAAGCGATCTTGTCGGGATAATAATTCGGCAAGTCAAGACTAACCAATAATAACTTTACTTTCTGGGTTTTGTATTTGTCGGAAATGCTTTGCAGACAAGGTATTTCATGAACACACGGTATGCAAAAAGTGCCCCAAAAATTAACTACATAAACAGAATCAGTCTTTTTGCTGAAATAATTTACAACGTCTTCTATCTTCCATTTTTGGATATTTTGCGCTTTGGTATTGGAAGCAAAAAGTATAAAAGTGACTATTATAATGAGTCTAATTAATCGCATACTATAAATTTTAAACAAGATACATTTTTTACTATAAGGGAGGATTACAAAAACGTTAAAATGACCTTAAGTACTGTTTTGCTATTTAGCGTGTTTCAAGTAACTTTGCTCATCTTAAATAAAAATACAAATCTTAAATATTTATGGCATACGATGTAATTGTGTTAGGTAGCGGTCCCGGTGGTTATCCAGCTGCTATCAGAGCTAGTCAATTAGGTAAAAAAGTAGCTATTGTTGAAAAAGAACTTCTTGGTGGTATTTGTTTGAACTGGGGCTGTATTCCAACAAAAGCATTGCTTAAAAGCGCACAAGTATATGAGTACACCAAACATGCAGCAGATTATGGTATTAATGTTTCTAATCCAACGCAAAATTTTTCGGGTGTTATCAGCCGCAGTCGTGGCGTAGCAGATAAAATGAGCAAAGGTGTTCAGTTTTTGATGAAGAAGAATAAGATTGATGTGATCATGGGATATGGTAAATTACTTGCTCCCGGTAAATTAGAAGTAACAGCTGCAGATAATACTAAACAGGTATTAGAAGCAAAAAATATAATTATTGCAACAGGGGGCCGTGCACGTCAGTTACCAGCAATTCCTATTGATGGTAAAAAGATCATTGGTTATCGCGAAGCAATGGTATTACCAACGCAGCCTAAATCAATGATCGTAGTAGGAAGTGGTGCGATCGGTATCGAGTTCGCTTATTTTTATAACAGCATGGGCTGTAAAGTAACCGTAGTTGAGTTTTTACCACGTATTGTTCCTGTTGAGGATGAAGACATCAGCAAGGAATTAGAAAAACAATACAAGAAACAAGGTATTGATATCATGACGAACAGCGAAGTCTTGAGTGTTGATACAAGCGGAACTGGCGTTAAAGCAAAAATAAAAACACCAACTGGTGAAGTTACTTTAGAAGCAGACATCGTGTTAAGTGCAGTAGGAGTTGTGGCGAATATTGAAAATATTGGTTTGGAAGCATTAGGTATCAAGACTGAAAAAGGAAAGATCGTTGTTAACGCTAATCAACAAACTAATGTTGCAGGTATTTATGCGATTGGTGATTGTACACCAGGGCAAGCGTTGGCGCACGTTGCAACGAGAGAAGGTATTAATGCTGCAGAATTTATAGGTGGCGGACATCCTGATCATATTGATTATAATAACATTCCAGGATGTACTTATTGTACACCTGAAATTGCTTCTGTTGGTTATACAGAAAAAGGGGCTAAAGATGCTGGTTATGAAATTAAAGTCGGCAAATTCCCTTTTATAGCGAGCGGAAAAGCAACAGCAGCAGGTGCTACAGAAGGTTTCGTAAAAGTTATTTATGATGCTAAATATGGCGAATTCTTAGGCTGTCATATGATCGGACTAAGTGTTACAGATCTTATTGCAGAAGCTGTAGTGGCCCGTAAGTTAGAAACAACTGCTCATGAAATATTAAATGCCATTCATCCACATCCTACAATGAGTGAGGCTTTGAAAGAAGCGACAGCAGTAGCGTATGGTGAGGCAACCGATATCTAATTTATTTCGTAAGTTAATTAGCTAAGAAAAAAACAGAGTATTAGCGATCTTTATGATGAACATCCCAGACTATATAAGCAGCGGCATACTGGAAATGTATGTATTGGGTGATACCGATATAGCTGAATCTTTGCAGGTAGAGCAAATAGCCGCTGAGTATCCTGAAGTTCGCAATGAAATAAATTCGATTAGTGCTTCTTTGGAAGCTTATGCCGGTTCTCATGCTATCGAACCGGATCCTATTATCAAGCCCTTTTTAATTGCAACCATTGATTTTATGGATCGGTTAAAAGCTGGTGAACAACCTGCAGCTCCACCAATATTACACTCTGAAGCTAAGATTCAGGATTATTCAGAATGGCTCGATCGTTCGGATATGAAGCTTCCTGATTATTTTACTGATGTTCATGCAAAAATAATAGGGTACACACCTGAAGCTAAAACGGCTATTGTCTGGATAAAGGATATGAGTCCGCAAGAAGTACATGATAACGAGTATGAGAAATTTCTTATTGTAGAAGGCTCTTGCACTATTACAATTGAAGATGAAGTACATCAATTAGTGCCGGGTAATGTACTGAGCATTCCTTTGCATAAAAATCATACGGTAGTAGTTACTTCTGATATTCCTTGTAAAGTAATTTTACAGCGTATTGCTATTGCTGCTTAGCTATTGGTTTACAGAATAATCTAAACCAAATAATTCCTAATGCAATAGAAAGAAAAGAACCTGCGAGTACAGCTATTTTAGCAATATCTTTTACCTGATTAGTTTCAAAAGCAAGCGTTGCAATAAATATAGACATGGTAAATCCAATACCAGCCAATATTCCGGCCCCGATAATATGCAGCCAGTTAGTGTTCGAAGGAAGGTTCCCAAATTTTAGTTTAACACTTGTATAGGCAGCTAATATTATTCCTAAAGGTTTTCCTACAATAAGTCCGATTATAATTCCCCAGCTTATTAAAGAACTAAGAGCCATTGTAATACTAGTAGGAAATAAAATAGCTGTATTGGCTAATGCGAATAATGGAATGATCAAAAAGTTGACCGGTTTGTTAATGCTGTGTTCAATTTTTTCTATGGCATTTACTGGTACAAGAAATGCAAAAATCACCCCTGCAATAGTTGCATGAATGCCGGAGTTTAAAAAACAGTACCACAATAAAATCCCAAGAGCGAAATTCCAAAAGCCAAATATTTTTAGTCGTAGTAATAAATACAATGAGGCTATAATGATTGCTGCAAAGCCGAGGCACATCCAATGTATTGAGCTTGTATAAAAAATAGCAATAGCAACGATGGCCCCAAGATCATCAATGATAGCTAATGCGGTAAGGAATACTTTTAATCCAAGAGGAACTCTTTTACCTAGCAATGCCGCAATGCCCAAAGAGAAAGCAATATCCGTAGCCATTGGAATTCCCCAGCCATGTTCGTAGCGCGTTCCTTTATTGATAAAGAAATAGATTGCAGCAGGAACAACCATACCGCCAATAGCTGAAACGACTGGCAATATTGATGTTGAGAAAGAAGACAATTCTCCCTGAGTAATTTCTCTTTTTATTTCGATGCCTGCTAAGAAAAAAAAGACAGCCATCAATCCATCATTGATCCAATGTAAAATATTATGTGGGAGATGGATGAAAGAATTTGTTGGTAGTTCAAAATTAATCAGAGAAAAATATTTTTCAGTGAAAGGAGTATTGGATAGAACTAATGAAACTAAAGTACACAACAATAAAAGAACACCTACAGAACGACTGTCGTTTATAAAATCGATAAAAGGATCAATTATTTTATTGCGTAATATTTTCACTGGCTGCACGTTTCAAATGAAATTACATAAATAATTTCACTCGTTAAATTCGTAACTACTCATACAATTCAAACTTAGTCTTGGGCCTACGGTTATCTAACCATTTATAACCTTTCAGGAATTTTTGGTCATCGGGTATTTTAGACATTGGATACATAGTACCGTCAACATCATTGGTGAATTTTACTTTGTTTAATTGATTATCTAGAAAATAAGTGTCTATAACATCGCCTTTGCAACGATTCATTCCAGAGTAGGAGCTATCCTTGTCACTTCTTGGATAAAAAATGCTTTGTGCAGGAGTTCCACGCACGTGCATATAATTAAATGCGCCATCTTTAAAGTAACCATTTATTGTTCTGCCGCCGATTTGATTCGAGAAACCTTCTGGCGTTTTGTTAATGATCATTCCATTGTAAAAAACATACATCCTGTTTA
Source organism: Ferruginibacter sp. (assembly GCA_035486495.1). Taxonomy (GTDB): domain Bacteria; phylum Bacteroidota; class Bacteroidia; order Chitinophagales; family Chitinophagaceae; genus Ferruginibacter. The sequence goes on from DATHNB010000351.1 coordinate 21,769, forward strand.
TTGTACGATTCTTTGTGTAAAGGAAGATCGTATCACCAGTTATTTGCGAAGAATGACTGAATATTATTGGTTGGTTAAATAATCGAAAGATAGAATCTTCAGCTGAATAATAAAGGCTATCGGAGACAGCCTGAACAGAATCATTAAAGATCCGGACATTATGGAAAGCTTGAAAAAAGCGAACAGGACCATTATCGAATGCTGTAATAACTGTTGTCTTTTTTAATGTATCAACTTGTACGGTAGTATTTCTTTGAAGTGTATCATTTTTAAATGTGGAATCTATCG
>DATHNB010000352.1:0-3665 GCA_035486495.1 Ferruginibacter sp.
AATAAAATATCAGGATTACCAAAGAGTGCCTGCGCCAATAGTACCCTTACTTTAACGTTACCGCCAATATCTTTCATCAACATTTGATGAATTTCTTCCTTAACACCTAATTCGTTCAAAAAAGTTGCTGCATCGCTTTCGGCCGTATAACCACCCATCTCGCCAAATTCTGCTTCCAATTCTCCGGCCCTCATTCCATCAGCTTCACTAAAATCGTCTTTTAGATAGATGGCGTCTTTTTCAAGCATGGTATCCCACATTTTTTTGTGGCCCATCATTACGGTATGCAATACTGATATTTCGTCAAACTCAAAATGGTTCTGCTTTAGCACGGCCATACGTTCACCCGGACTAATACTTACCGTTCCCTTATTTGGCTCGATCTCTCCACTTAAGATCTTTAAAAAAGTAGATTTACCAGCTCCGTTGGCACCAATTACGCCATAACAGTTACCCTTTACAAAATTGATGTTTACTTCATCAAACAAAACACGCTTACCATAAGCCAGCGTTACATTATTTACACTTATCATAATTACTTAAAATGGGCGCAAAGGTAAGAAAGTAAAAACTCAAATCCCAAAATACAAAAAGGCAAAAACAAAGTGAGAAAGGCTATTGAATGGATCTGGATTTTGTTTTTTGAAATTTGTATTTTGGGATTTATACTTTGTATTTTTGCCCAATGTCAATAGTCAATAGCATACAACAAAGTGTAACTGCAAGTTTATCAGCAGTTTTTAATCAATCTTTTACAGAAAAAAAATTTCAGATCAATCAGACCAAACCGGAATTTGAAGGTGATTACACAGTAGTTATGTTTGCCTTGGTCAAATCATTGAAATTATCACCGGAAGCTATCGGCAATCAATTGGGTGATCATCTTATAAAAAATAATCCTTCTCTTTTTACTCAGTTCAATATCATTAAAGGTTTTTTGAATCTTACTGTTTCTGATACTTACTGGACAAGTTTTGTTGAAAAAAATTATACAAATAACAATTTTGGCAAAAAAGAAAAGAACAGCAAAAAAGTGATGGTAGAATATTCTTCTCCCAACACAAACAAACCTTTGCATCTTGGCCATTTAAGAAATAATTTCTTGGGATGGAGCATTGCTGAAATTTTAAAAGCAAACGGATATGATGTTATTAAAACTTGTATTGTAAATGATCGTGGTATTCATATTTGTAAAAGTATGATCGCATGGCAATTATTTGCAAACGGTGCCACACCAAAATCAACCAATACAAAAGGGGATCATTTTGTTGGTGCGTATTATGTAAAATTTAACGATGAATATAAAAAGCAGGTAGAAGCATTAATTGCAGCAGGAAAAACAAAAGAAGAGGCTGAAAAAGAAGCGCCGATAATGAAAGCTACGCAGCAAATGTTATTGGATTGGGAAGAAGGGAAGCCTGATGTGATAGCACTTTGGAAAGAAATGAATAGCTGGGTGTATGAAGGTTTTGATGTTACTTATAAAAGAATAGGAAGTGATTTTGCTAAAACATATTATGAAAGCAATACTTATTTATTAGGAAAAGACATTGTGCAACAAGGACTGGCAAAAAAAGTGTTTTTCAAAAAAGAAGACGGCAGCATTTGGATAGATCTAACTGCAGATGGATTGGACGAAAAATTAGTGCAACGTAAAGATGGTACTTCTGTCTACATGACACAAGATATTGGCCTGGCAGAACTTAAATACGATGAATATAAAATAGATCAAAGCATTTATGTAATTGGTAACGAGCAAAATTACCACATGAAAGTGCTGCAACTAATCTGCAAAAGATTAGGAATGCCTTTTGCCGATGGTATTTTCCATTTGAGTTATGGAATGGTGGAACTAACTACAGGAAAGATGAAAAGTCGTGAGGGTACTGTAGTTGATGCTGATGATCTTATAGATGAAATGATAGCTACATCTAAACATCATACTGAAGAATTGGGGAAGGTGAAAGATTTTACTAACGCTGAATTAAAAGATCTCTACGATACGATCGGATTAGGTGCCATGAAATTTTATTTACTGAGAGTTGATCCTAAAAAAACAATGGTATTTAATCCTGAAGAAAGTATCGATTTTCATGGATTTACCGGACCGTTTGTTCAATACACACATGCGAGGATAAAAAGCATCTTGAGGAAAAATCCGACGACCGACAACCGACCATTGACCACCGATGATCTATTAAAATTAGAGAAGGAAGTTATTATTACATTAGAACAATTTCCTTTGGCTATTGAGCAGGCTGCTGCAGAACACAATCCGTCAGCCTTGGCTATTTATGTTTTTAATTTAGCTAAAACCTTTAATTCTTTTTATACTGTACACTCAATTGCGAATGCAGAAACAGAAGATAAAAAACAATTGCGTTTATCCATAGCTGCTATGACAGCTAATATTATAAAAAGCTCTATGGAATTACTCGGCATTAATGTACCGGAAAGAATGTAATTATTGTTTGAATTGCATCCCTAAATTATACATTACAAAGCTCCACACATCTGCCACTTCTTCAATAGCCTTACTGGTGGGGATTCCTGCACCATGCCCTGATTTTGTACCAATCCTTATTAATATTGGATTGGTACCATCATTACATTCCTGTAATCTTGCTGCAAATTTAAAACTATGAGCTGGCACGACCCTATCGTCATGATCGTTCGTTATCACTAACGTTGCCGGATATTCGACTCCTTTTTTAATGTTTTGTAATGGAGAATATTTATATAGATTTTCGAAATCTTGTTTATTATCGCTCCTTCCATATTCTACGGCCCATGCCCAACCTATTGTAAATAAATGATAGCGCAACATATCTAATACGCCTACCTGAGGTATTGCTACTTTAAATAACTCAGGATGTTGTATCATACAAGCACCTACTAACAATCCTCCATTACTACGACCAGACAATGCAATCTTTTTAGGATTGGTATATTTTTTATCCGTTAAGAATTTAACCGCTGCAAATACATCGTTAAATACATTCTGCTTATTTAATAACATTCCTGCTTTGTGCCATTCTTCTCCATATTCATTTCCACCACGTAAATTTATTTGAACATAGATACCACCCTGTTCCAGAAAAAATGCATTGGAAATACTAAAGGCTGGTGTTAGCGGAATATTAAATCCTCCATAACCGTAGATCAGTGTTGGATTATTTCCATCTAATTTCATTCCTCTTTTATAGGTAATAAACATTGGTACAGAAGTACCATCGGCACTCTGGAAAAAAGTTTGCAATGTTAGATAATCATCAGGATTGATTATTACTTTAGGTTTTCTAAACAACTCACTTGTTCCTGAAGTGATATTGTAGCGATAAATAGTAGAAGGACAGTTGAAAGAAGTATAGGAATAAAATAATTCCGTATCCGTTTTGTCTCCACTGAATCCGCTTGCTGTGCCAATGGCGGGTAATCTTATTTCACGAGCGTAATAGCCTTTATAACTACATTCATATATTTTACTGGCCGCATCTTCGAGATAACTTAAAAACAATTTACCTCCTGCAGTTCCAACACTTTCTAATAATTTGGTTCTGGTTGGTATAATCACCTGCCAGTTTTCTTTTGCAGGATTTTTTGGATCAATCGATACAAGCTGATAATTAGGAGCGCCTGCATTTGTTAATACAAGTAATCTATCT
>DATHNB010000353.1:0-10525 GCA_035486495.1 Ferruginibacter sp.
TGTTTGTATGGTTTCTTCCAAAAGCAGGCGATCAATGCACGTATCAACAACATTTGCAACAAGCTCATGTGTTTGTGCGGCGGCATATCAAATGCCCGGAACTCAAGTATACCAAGCCTTCCGGAAGATGAATCGGGTGAATATAATTTATCGATACAAAATTCAGAGCGATGTGTGTTGCCCGTAATATCTGTTAGCAAGTGACGGAATATTCTATCGGTTGTCCAGAAAGGGATATGGCCATCATCAGGAACCTGATCGAAAGCAATTTCCATTTCGTACAGCTTTTCATTACGTCCTTCATCAAAACGCGGAGCCTGGCTTGTAGGGCCAATAAATGCACCGGAAAATAAATACGACAAGCCCGGATGGTGTTGCCAAAAAGTAATCAAGCTGCGCAATAAATGCGGCTTGCGCAATAACGGACTATCTGCAGGTGACGCGCCCCCAATGGTTATATGATTGCCACCACCGGTTCCGGTATGTCTTCCATCCAACATAAATTTTTCCGTTCCTAATCGTGATTGATGGGCTTCTTCATACAATGTATCTATTATATGCGTAAGCTCTTTCCAGTTTTTTGCAGGATGAATATTTACTTCAATAACACCTGGATCTGGCGATACTACTAAACGTTCCATACGTTGATCGCGTGGAGGTTCGTAGCCTTCAATACGTACCGGCATTTTTAATTTGGCAGCCGTTGCCTCAATTGAAGCAACCATATCTAGGTAATGCTCTAAATATTCTAACGGTGGAAGGAAGATATAAATAATGCCTTCTCTGGCCTCTACACATAAAGCAGTTTTTATTGTTGTAACTTCAAAAGTGATCTCTGTTTCAGGTTCTTCTATTTCAACTTTCTTTTCAGGGTATTTTCCTTTTTCCTTTGGCGTATTAGCTTTTCCTTGTTGCGTTTGTATATGTTGCAGTGGTGCTGTATGTTCAGTTACCAATCCATAACGTGCCGCTATGCTTTCGTGATAAGGGTCCAATGCAGGTAGTTCTTCAAACAAACTGCGTTCTACTTTTTGTGGTTCTTTTGCTTTTGCAACTGCCGGCAATGATTCCAATGGAAGTCTTAAGCCGATAGGTGAGTTGCCCGGTATTAAATATAAATTTTCACGGTTAAATATCCATTGACAGCTTTGCCATTTACTGGTCCAGTAATTCCATTTTATTGGCATTACATAACCTGTGGGGTTGCCTAAGTTTTTATCTAATAATTGCGCCAAGGTCCTGCGTTCGCTGCTATCTTTTAAGTTGGCTTTTAATGGGTCAACGTTTACCGGGTTCTTTCCTTCTGTCCATAAAAAATAAAAAGCATCTTCGTAAGCCGCACTTATATTCTCTGTGCTTACTGCTAAATGTTTGGCTAACTCTTTGGCAAATATTTCAGCGTCTTCGTATGTATATTTTCCTTTTGTTTTTTCATGCGCAATCAAATCAATATTCTTCCAAATTGGGTATTCGTCTTTTCTCCAAAATAAACCATACTGCCAGCGGGGCAGGGGCTCGCTGGGATACCATTTCCCTTGTCCGTAATGTATCATTCCCGAAGGTCCAAATTCTTTGCGTAGCTTAAAAATCAAATCATGTGAAAGGATGCGTTTTTCTTTGCCATCAGCAGCCGTGTTCCATTGTGCCGATTCCATATCATCGATTGAGACAAAGGTTGGTTCGCCACCCATTGTCATGCGTACATCGCCTTCCAATAAATCTTTATCAACTTGTTCGCCAACAGCGTTGATGGCAATCCATTGTTCTTCGGTAAAAGGTTTTGTAACACGAGGGTCTTCATGTATTCTTGTAACCGTATTGGAAAAATCAAAACTTGTTTCGCAAATATCAGAAGCACCTACAACCGGTGCTGCGCTTATATAATCGGGAGTGCAAGCTAAAGGGATATGCCCTTCGCCGGCAAACAAACCGGATGTTGGGTCCAATCCAATCCAGCCGGCACCGGGAATATATACTTCAACCCATGCATGTAAATCTGTAAAATCAACAGGTGTTCCCGAAGGGCCATCCAATGCTTTTATATCCGCAGTTAACTGAATTAAATACCCTGAGACAAAACGTGCAGCTAAACCAAGGTAGCGGAATATCTGCACTAACAACCAGGCGGTATCGCGGCATGAACCAATCTTCCGGCTCAATGTTTCTTCGCAGGTTTGTACACCTGCTTCCATTCGGATGGAATAATTAATATCCTTATTTAATTTTTGATTGATATAGACTAAAAAATCATTGATGGTTTTTTCGCTTCTGTCAATGCTCATTACCCATTGCTTTAGTAACGGCCCTGTTTCACGTATCTCTAAATAAGGTACTAACTCTTTCGGCAATTCGCCCTGGTATTGAAACGGGAATTTTTCTGCATATTCCTCAACAAAAAAATCGAAAGGATTAATTACCACCATATCAGCAATTACTTCTACTTCGATTTTTAACTCAGTAGTTTTTTCAGGGAATACTACACGTGCCTGATAATTGCCAAAGGGATCCTGTTGCCAATTTATAAAATGATCTTTAGGTGTAATTTTTAAGGAATACGATTCAATCTTAGTACGGGAATGTACGGCGGGGCGTAGACGAAAAATATGTGGTGATAAAGAAACTGCCCTGTCGTAACTATAAGTTGTTTTGTGATTGAGTGCTACACGTATTGCCATAATAGTAATTGAATATTAAAAAATATTTCAATGGCAATCAATCCTTTTAAAAATAGTGTTTTTTTTTGTTTACACAAAATTTAATACTGAAGGGTAGTGTCTCAGTTTGAAATTTAGTGCTTGACTAATGAGTATTGAAGATATTGCTAACTTAGTAGTGATTGAAGCACCTAAAAAACGTGGGGTATATAAGAAAACAACTGAGAATAAATAATATGAGAAAACTAATTGCAGCAATCAATATGACACTTGATGGGTTTTGCGACCATACGGCAGGAATCCCAGATGAAGAAATACATCAACATTATGCTGACCTGTTAAGTGACGCAGATTTTATTCTATATGGAAGGATAACATATCAACTTATGGAAAGTTATTGGCCATCTATAGTAAAAAATCCTACTGGTATCAAACCAATAGATGAATTTGCTGTGGCAATAAATAACATTCCCAAAATTGTTTTTTCCCACACATTAAAAAATGTTGAATGGGAAAATGTAAAGTTGGTAAATCGAAACATTCAAGAAGAGGTTGTAGAAATCAAACAACAACCGGGCAAAGACATTTTAGTTGGCAGTCCAAGTTTAATAGTAAGCTTAATGAAACTTAATTTAATTGATGAATACCAACTTTGCATTCATCCTGTTGTAGTAGGAAACGGTTTGGCATTATTTAAAAACATAAACGACAAAACTATTTTTAAACTCATAAAGACAAAAATTTTCGGTTGTGGTGCAGTAATCCTTTACTATGAGCCGACAAAAAATGAGTAGGGTATTGCTGTAGTTTTAAATAATTTCAAACTGATACACTACCTACTGAAGGAATTTTTTGTACATCATTTTTATATCAAGTTACATAAGGATTGAATAAGTAAAAATTTGAAAGCAAATTTTTACACCAAAGCGTCATACAAAATCTCAACAGTATGTAACGCTATTTTTCCTGTACCTGCTGGTTTAAGCCACCTTTTTATTGAGTAATGACGAGTCTTAATTTATTAGAATTATAAAAGCGTTTATATGTTTAAGATAACATCTCATCTAAAAACCAGTTACTAATTTTGATAGAACTCCCTAAAATAAACCTGTCTTATTTTCTGTATTGGAAAATAGCATTATCACAATTGCCACACATTACACGGTGTTTACATTCATTCTCACTGTATTTCATTTGCCGATTTTTGCCTTTAGCAGCCATTTAGTTGTTACTAATTCGGTTACTAATTTTTGTTAGTGGTGAAATACTCGTTTTGATAGGTTAATAATGATATACAACGATACATAATGATACAATAGTTAACAGTTGTTTTGGTGTTAAAAGGGACGTTTATTATTCTTTTACTTATATTGGCATGGATATTGGAAAAAAGATTCACAATTGTTATTTGAGTAATCAAATGAAGAATCAGAAAAGAATGTTTTCGTAAAAATCATAGAAGAACCAGCGATCTCGATTAAATAACAGATGGCAGATTCCCTAAAGTATAATATGAATAATCAACCAGCTATCTTTGATAATATACCCATCGCTATTTATAGTTGTGATGCACAGGGCTATATTACGTCTTATAATAAAGCAGCAAAGGAGTTATGGGGTGTCACTCCAGTAATAGGAAAAGATAAATGGTGTGGCTCATGGAAAATATTTGATTTGTCTGGAGAAAGTGTCTCTTTAGATTCCTGTCCAATGGCAAGAGCTATAAAAGAGGGAAGGCCGATAGAAGGAGAGGAGATTGTTGTGCAACGTCCCGATGGTAGTTTTTGTAATATTATGCCTCATCCTATTCCCTTTTTTGATGAATCGGGTGCTGTTGCAGGAGCTATTAATACGCTAATAGATGTTACGGAGCAAAGAAAAAATGAAGCAAGACAAAGAATAATGGCATCGATAGTTGAATCGACAGACGATGCAATTATCAGCAAAACTTTGTCTGGAGTGATTACCAGTTGGAACAAAGGAGCAGAAAAAATATTAAAATATACAGAAGCAGAAATCTTAGGTAAGTCGATTACTTTGTTGTTGCCATCAGATAAAATAGGCGAAGAAAGTCTAATTATTGATAAAATTGCTAGCGGTGAAACAATAGATCATTTTGAAACGAAGCGTATTACAAAGGATGGTCATAGTATTCCTGTTTCTCTAACGATATCACCTGTAAAAAACAGTTATGGGCAAATAATAGGCGCTTCAAAAATTTTAAGAGATATTACTGTACAAAAGCTTGCAGAGCAAGCCTTACAACAGCATTCCGAAAGTTTAGAAATTCTAAATGCGAAAAAAGATGAATTTATAGGATTGGCTAGCCACGAATTAAAAACACCGATAACAAGTATAAACGGGTATTTGCAGATTATAGATCAAAAAGTATCTAGCGATGATGACAACAAAGTATTTATACATAAAGCATTGTTACAGGTTAAAAAACTATCTGCGCTGATAGCTGATTTGTTAGATGTGTCTAAAATAGAGTCAGGAAAGTTGCCCTTATCATTTACTACTTTTAATTTTTTACATTTGGTGAATGATGTCATAGAGTTATTACAGCATTCAAACCATTCGCATGAGATAGTGGTAAATTGTAATGCAACAAATTGGATAATTACTGCAGATAAACAACGTATTGAACAGGTTATTATCAATCTTATTTCCAATGCCGTTAAGTATTCGCCAAATGATATTAGGGTATTTGTACACATAACTTGTTCAGAAGATCAAATGGTTTTTTCGGTACAAGATTTTGGAATTGGTATTGCTCAAAAATATCATAAACATATTTTCTCAAAATTCTATCGGGCTGAAGATTTGAAAGCAAATATTTCTGGATTGGGAATAGGGCTATATATTAGTTCACAAATTATTAGTAGACATTCTGGAAAGTTATGGTTTGACAGTAAACCAAATGAAGGATCCACTTTCTTTTTTGAGATACCAGTGAATCAATAATATTTTATTTCTACGATTTATATGGATGATAATGATACAATAGTTAGCAGTGTTTTAGTATTATCTAAATAAAAAAACTACCCGAAAGGATAGCTTTGCCTTCTATTGAATAGTATTTACTTTCTAATAATGATGATGCCATCCTCCCCAATAACAGCTACTTAAAGTAGTAGTACTCACTAAAGCAAGTAATACTAATGCGAGATATCTTCTTTTCATAAATTAAATTTAAAATTGATTATAATTTGATTACTGCAAATATTGCACCGACCCTCTTCAGAATTGATTAATATTTTTGACGCTAGTCTTTATCTCCTTGAGATTTTACTTCTTTCGATGTAAAGTTTATGATATTATATATCTTAGTAAATATTTACTATTGTTTTAGATAACCATATGAAAAAAAGATCGACTATTCAACGTATAAAGGACGTTCCTATTTCAAGAAAGCTTTTTATAATTGTTGGCACTATGGCTGTGTTGATTGTGCTTGAATTGTTTGTATTATGGTTTGCTGTTCATACTTTATCTTCTGTAAGGGCTTTTGTTGGTGCTGAGGGATTATGGTCCAAGGCTGAAAAAGATGCTGTATATGCTCTAAATAAATATGCACGTACCCATAATGAAAAAGATTATAACGATTTTGAAAAGTTTATGTCAGTACCGCTTGGTGACCACAAAACCAAAGCAGAACTATTAAAGGAAAATATGAATATAGATTCCGCACGTCAGGGTTTTATTGAAGGACGTATACATCCTGATGATGTAGATGGAATGATAAAGTTGATGCGAAGGTTTCACGATATTTCATATTTGAGTAAAGCTATTTCATTATGGAGCCAAGGTGATTCTATTGTTGTAGAATTGATACCTATTAGCAAAAGCATACACATGCAAGTAAATGCTCCCATTCCTTCTCAAAAAGTATTGGACAGTTTGCTTCAGCGTGTAGATCTTATAAATGAAAATGTAACATCATTGGAGGATAGTTTTTCTTTCACTTTGGGAGAGGGATCACGTTGGCTGGAACACCTTGTGTTAGAAATATTATTTTGTGTTGCGTTGACGGTAGAGATAAGCGGATTGCTCTTTTCTATTTTACTAAGTAGAAGTATTACGAGAGGATTAAATGAAATTATACAAGCATCTGATAAAATAAAAAGAGGGGATCTCAACGTTAGAGCTACCGCTTTTTCGAATGATGAAATAGGACAGGTTGCACGATCTATTAATCAAATGGCAGAGCAATTAATATTTTCGAATGAAGAGCTTTCCGAATTTGCATACGTTGCTTCACACGACCTTCAGGAACCACTACGGAAGATCAGTGTGTTTACAAATCTTCTTGAGATCGAATGTAAGGAGACTATATCCGATAAAGGCAAGGTGTATATGGAGAAGATCATAAATTCATCTTTACGGATGCAAAAATTAATCGAAAATATTTTGCAGTTATCTCATATAAACATGACGGGTGAAAAATTTACGGAGGTAGATCTGAACGCTATATCTACGCAGGTGGTTTCTGACCTGGAAATTAAATTGACTAAATTAAATGCATTAATTCATATAGATAGATTACCTGTTATTGAAGCCAATATGGTACAAATGGCACAATTGTTTCAGAATATACTTGGTAATGCTATAAAATTTAATAACAAACGCCCTGAGATCACTGTTTCATGCGAAATAATAAACGGGAATCAATTACCTGATAATTATTGGTCAGTTGTTCCTTATAAATTTAATCAGAAAGCCATTAGCAATTCTCACAAAGCTCAGGAGAAATTTTGCAGAATATATTTTAAGGATAATGGAATCGGATTTGAAGAAAAGTATTTGGAACGTATTTTTATTATTTTTCAACGACTGAATAGTAAAAGTTTATTTGAAGGATCCGGTATTGGGCTTGCTGTTTGCCAAAGAATAATAAATAATCATCATGGCCTTATATCTGCGCAAAGTACTGTAGATATTGGATCTACTTTTATCGTGACATTGCCTTTATCACAAGAAAACTTTCTGGTAAAATCATCAATACCTTAATGTATTTAGCTTACAGGTAAACCGATAACAAAGTTGGTACCCTCATTTAATTTTGAAAACACATTCAACTCTCCATTGTGTAGTTTGATAATATTATTAGTAGTTGATAGGCCAAGGCCAAGGCCATTTTTTTTATCCGTAAAATAAGCTTCGAAGAGTAGCGGTATATTTTCTTCAGCTATACCACATCCATTGTCTTGAATACTTAAGATAGCTTTCGAATTTTCTTTTTTTAATACTACAGTTAACTCACCCTTGTCTGGCTGCATAGCTTCAATAGCATTAATGATGATATTCAAAAAAGCAATTTTAAGTTTATTAGAATCAGCTTTTATTGTAATTACTTCATTTGCATAATTTGTATCGAGTTTTATTTTTTTGAGCATCATTCTATCTTGTGCCAGGGAAAGACTTTCTTCAACTATTTGTTGCAGGTTTAAGCTATTTTCTGTTAACACAATATTTGGTGTGCCATGTAATAATTCTGTAATTAGAGCACCGATACGTTTGCTATTGCGCCTGATTATTTCTGTAAATGTATTTATATTGGGCATTCCTAAACCTATTTGTTCTGCAGCCAGGTCTATATTATTAAGTGGGTTTCTTATTTCATGTGCTAGTGTTCTTGATATACGCTCTGCTATATCCAGCTTTTCCCGGTATATCTTTTGTTTTTCCTCTTTCTTAAGATTGCTTATATCGTGTGCAATACCTTGTAAATAAGGTTTGCCTGAACTGTCTATTTCTTTTGAAAAAGACAAAAGACAATAACGAACCTCTCCGGATTTTGTAATTAATTCCACCTCTTCTTTTATATCTTCATTCACTAATAATTTTTCCTGAAATATTATTTTATCAAAAGATGGAGATAAAAATGAGTATAAGTTCGATTTTATTAGATATTCTCTGGTATATTCAAGTAATGCTACTGTTGCGGGGTTAACATCTAAAAATTCAAGTTGCTCATTGGTTAAAAAAATAGCGTTTAGCGAATTTTCAAATATGTGCCTGTATTTTATTTCATTAGCTCTAAGCGCCCTCATTGCTTTACTTCTTTGTAAAGAATGCCGAATACTTCTTTCTAGCTTTTCCGCATCCAGTTCCCCCTTTATAAGGTAATCAATAGCTCCCGCCTGCATAGCTTCTATATCAATCTTATGATTGCCTTTTCCTGTTAATAAGATAATGGGATAATCAGAGTGCTTCGCACTGGCTTTGATAAAATCTAATCCTGTTTTTGCACCCAGATAATAATCGACCATGTAAAGGTCGTATTCGTTATTGCGAATATGTTGTAATGCCTCCTCATAATTATAACACCATTCAATAATGAAGTTGTAGCCTGGGATATATTTAATATACTCACTTGTTATAAAAAAATCATCCTCATCGTCATCAATAATTAAAATTTTGCATGGCAATGTATCGTTTATGTTCATGTGCTTAGTATTATGATGAGATTTATAAAAAAGTAGTAGGTAAATAACTCGTTAACATATAATTAATGATATTCTTAAAATATTATTTAGTTTATTAATATCTTTCTAAAAAAATTGGATATGGATGCTGTAATACTATTAATTGACGATGATATGGATGATTTGTTGCTTTTAAAAGAAGCACTTCTTTCTATTGATAATAACTGCAGCGTGTTAACTTCGCTTGATGGTAATAAAGCATTAGCAGGATTAAAAGAAACCCGAGATAGTAATAACAGATTACCCAATTTGGTTGTACTTGATATTAGCATGCCCATAATGGACGGAAGGCAACTGCTTGCTATTTTAAAGAATGAAGAAAAACTAAAGGACTTGCCTATTGTTGTTTTGACTACTTCTTCTAACATATCAGATATTAATTATTGTAAACAATTTGATATAGAACTTATTACAAAACCATTTGAACTTTCTCAGCTATATAAGATCGCGGAAAAGCTCTTGTCATATTGTACACTCTAACTTGTCATTTTTCAACTACCCCCCTCTTCAAACTATTAACTCAATTATCCTTCATAATATTTTATATCAAATAGCAAACCAACATTTTTTACCAAACATTAGTTAGTGATTTTTAAAAAAAAGCATACAAAAGTTGGTATAAAAATGGTGGGTATATAGATAATTAATGGCTGAATAGAAAATTAGAATATAACTGCTAATTGAGCTTCAATTAATTGCAAATACATTGTTTATTAATTTTTTATGAGAGTGGTTTTTACACCTCAGCGTGTAGAATAATTTACTCAATAAAAATTTTGCATATAAAATAATTTCTAACTTTAATCCCTTTGTATGGGCATACAGCCAAAGATCAAACCTGCTAAAAAAAGTGTTGCGAAAGAACTCTTAGTTGACGGACATGAAAAAAACAATCTGGGCAACCGAAAGATCTTGAACGGTGATTTTGATCATCATTTGTCAGATAGTTTTCTTGATAACAGAACACTTTTAGATGTATTAACCAAAGTTAAGAACGGCGATTTTTCTACCCGTATGCCTATTGATGAGGTGGGTATTAATGGAAAAATATGTGATACGTTGAATGATATCATTTCTATGAATGAAAGGATGATGCTTGAATTTACTAAGGCTGGAAACATCATTGGTAAACAAGGAAAATTAACACTAAGAATTGACATTCCAAATGCAAAAGGAGAATGGGCAACGGGGGTAGATGCATTGAATTCTCTGATATCGGATCTTGTGCATCCTACCATCGAGATCGCTCATGTTATCAGTTCTGTGGCTAAAGGAAATCTTTCACAGGAGATGCCACTTGAAATTGGCGGACATGTGTTAAAAGGAGAGTTCTCAAGAATCGCTAAAGAAGTGAATGACATGGTAAAACAGTTAAACCTG
>DATHNB010000354.1:0-7338 GCA_035486495.1 Ferruginibacter sp.
AGACATATTTAAAGGAACCGCATCGACATTCGGTATTATTGATAGTGCCATCGGGTTAGGTGCATTTACGGGCGCCATATTTTTAGCATCCTTAAAACCAGGCAAGAACCTCAGAAAAATATTAGCCATCAACACATTTATTTTTGGTACGGGGCTCGTGTTATTTTCGCACATGACGTATTATCCGCTGGCGCTTCTTTTTGTAACCATCGGCGCTTTCGGTATGATGTCGCAAGTAACGATCACCAACACTTTGATACAAACAACCGTAGACCCAGCAATGCGCGGCCGTGTGATTAGTTTATATGCGATGGCATTTTTTGGTATGCAACCGCTGGGTGGTTTAGTGATCGGTTATATATCAAAATATCTCAGCGTACAAAATACAGTAATGGGAGAAGGTTTTTTTGCCATACTGATCGGTTTATTGCATGTGCGCTTTTTACACAGGCATAAAAAATTAAATAGGGGCGCGCTTAGAGTAGTTCCAAAACCTGTGGAAGTTGCCGCGTAATTTTTAAACGACCTAATCAAAAATTGGGTCATTTTTTGGCTTAAATTAAAGTTTCTATATTTAGAAACTTTACCTACCTTTATGAAAATCCAATCCTATTGAAATATTTCGAAACTGAATTTTTAGAACCGGTTAATAAATTTGTAGCAGAACTTGAACCGAAAGCAGCTAATAAAGTTCTTTATAATATTGAAAAGGCTGAGCAAACAAACGACCCTAAACTCTTTAAAAAATTGAATAAAGATATTTGGGAATTTAGAACACGTTATGCTGATCAACAAATCCGGCTACTGGCTTTTTGGGATAAAACAAGTGAGAAAAAAACTTTAGTTGTTGCAACCCATGGGTTTATTAAAAAAGTTGATCAAGTTCCTGAAAATGAAATTAAAAGGGCAACAAGTATTAGAATAAAATATTTTGAAAACAAAGAAAAATAAAACTGTTATGGCAAAGACTCCAATAAAATCATATTCGCTTTCGGAAATGAAAGATAAATATGTCGGAAAACCGGGAACAAAAGAACGAGATAAATTTGAGCACAAACTTAGCATGGATGTTTTAAGTCACATGATTAAAAAAGCACGGCAAGAAAGAAAATTAACACAAGAGCAGTTAGGTAAATTAGTTGGTGTTCAAAAAGCGCAAATTTCTAAATTAGAAAGTAGTGCCAACAGTGCAACAATTGATACGATTATAAAAGTTTTCAAAGCTTTAAAAGCCGATGTTCATTTTAATGTAACGCTTGAAGACAAGTTGTTACAATTATCTTAATTTCTACTTGTATTGAGCGCAACGTCCCTTTCAGGAGATGCTGCCTAGAAAGAAATTTTACGTAGCGAACTAAGGAATGGAAATCGCATACTTTATTTTAAGAATTTCAGCAAACTCATGTTCATTTACATTGTTTATTATTTCTGGTCTAAGTAGGCTCTTGTTTATTATTTTATAAATAATACCAAATCCACTTTGAACAATGTAAACTGTGACTATATCATAGCGATTTTCTGGAGAAAAAATCTTAACGGAATAACCTCCTTCTGCGGCAGTTCCATGAGTAATGACATGGTTTGAGCCATAGTATGTTTTAGGAACCAATTCTATAGATAGATAATTATTATAATTAAACCTATTCCCAGCATTAGAAATAGATATACTAAAACCATTTACGCTAGGCTCTTTCCCACTTTTAATAACTTCACTCATTGCAGAACTTAAATCAGAAAGTATATTATCCTCTCTTTTAAACTTTGCTTTTTCTAAATGCATCATCTCTTGAAATACATTATAACCCTCCTTCGAACCAATCCAAGCATAGGGTGTTTCTGTAATTTTAAAATCTTTGATTTCATATATTTTATTCATTCGCGGCAATGTAACACATACAAGAAACTCAGTCTTCCCATTGGTTTCTTTATTTGTTTTATTTAAATGCTTAAGTATATTAATAGTATCATTATACAACTCTCTACAAACTCGAATTGCTTTTTCAGCTTCGTCAATATCATCACAAGCAAACGAAATACAGATATGTTCATTTATAATGACACTTTTAATAACACCCTTGTCAGGTGCAGCATTTTGAAGTTTAGGATGTTTCTCATCCGGATAAGTTAATTTGGTATCGCTAACAATACAAATATTCTCTCCTTCTCTTTTAGCAACAATTAAACTCATTTAATTTTTTTAAAGATAAAATAAAAAATCCCGAACGACTCGTTCGGGATTTTTATGTAAATATTATTTGCTCAAATGCATACTACGCTCTCTATACAACTGTCTGAAATAAGGATCTTTCAGATCTTTTATAAAGCGTATCGCTTCACCCGTACTTTTCATTTCAGGACCTAACTCTTTGTTTACACCCGGGAATTTATTGAAAGAGAAAACTGGTTCTTTTATCGCAAAGCCTTTTAGTTTTTTCTCGTATTTAAAATCTTTCAATTTTGCAGAGCCTAACATTACTTTTGTTGCAATGTTTAAGTAAGGTATTTGGTAAGCCTTTGCAATGAACGGCGTTGTACGGCTCGCTCTTGGGTTGGCTTCAATTACATACACAGTACCATCTTTTATCGCAAACTGAATATTGATCAGACCATTAATTTTTAGTGCTCTTGCAATTTTTTCAGCATATTCTTCCATTGTATGAACGATCAACGGAGATAAATTGAATTGTGGTAACACACCATGGCTATCGCCACTATGAATACCTGCCGGTTCAATATGTTCCATCACACCCATTACGTGAAATTGATCGCCATCAAAAATTCCATCGATCTCTGCTTCCTGGCAACGATCCAAAAAGTGATCGATCAAAATCGTATTGTTTGGTAAATGTTTTAATAAACTTAAAACACCTTTTTCTAATTCTTCATCATTCAACACAATGCGCATTCTTTGTCCACCCAACACATAACTCGGACGAACCAAAACAGGATAACCAACTTTCTTCGCTACTTCAATTGCTTCATCCGTATTAAATGCTGTTCCGTAGTTTGGATAAGGAATGCCCAACTCTTTCAACATATCACTAAAACGTCCGCGATCTTCTGCGATGTCCATACTATCGTATGAGCTACCTATAATTTTAATTCCTTTTTCGTGTAAACGCTTTGCTAATTTTAACGCCGTTTGTCCGCCTAACTGAACAATTACACCGTAAGGTTTTTCATGTTCAACTATTTCCCACAAATGTTCCCAGAACACCGGTTCAAAATATAATTTATCGGCAATGTCAAAATCAGTTGAAACTGTCTCAGGATTACAATTCACCATGATCGCTTCGTAGCCAGATTCTTTGATCGCTAATAAACCATGTACACAACAGTAATCAAACTCAATACCTTGGCCAATCCTGTTAGGACCACTTCCAAGCACTATAACTTTTTTCTTATTGGATACTTTACTTTCGTTACTAACTAAAGTATTCGTCGAAGGTTTATTTTCGAAAGTAGAGTAGAAGTAAGGCGTTTTTGCTTCGAACTCAGCACTACAAGTATCCACCATTTTGAATACTCTTGTTAAACCCATTTTCTTTCTGCGTTCGTAAATTTCTTCACTATCGATATCATCTTCTTTCATGATGCGCGCTAATTGCTCATCACTGAAACCTAAAAATTTCGCTTCTTTTAATAGATCATCCGGTAATGTTTTCAAGCCGAATTTCGCTACTTTCTTTTCGCAGTCAACAATTTTTTGGATCTGGTAGATGAACCATCTATCGATACCCGTTGCTTCAACAATTGTTTTGATACTAACGCCCGCCATTAACGCATCTTTAATTCTAAAGACTCTGTCCCATTTCGGTATCTTGATATATTCGATCAGTTCTTCAGCATGCATTAAACTTTTGCCATAGTAACCTAAACCAACCGCATCATTTTCTAAACTCTGACAAGCTTTTTGAATCGCTTCAGCAAAGCTTCTGCCGATCGCCATTACTTCACCCACGCTTTTCATCTGGAAACCTAACGTATCATTAGCTCCTTTAAATTTATCAAAGTTCCAGCGTGGTATTTTTACGATAACGTAATCAAGTGCCGGTTCAAAATATGCAGATGTTGATTTTGTAATTTGATTTTTCAATTCATCCAAATTAAAGCCTATCGCTAGTTTCGCAGCGATCTTCGCAATTGGATAACCTGTTGCTTTACTAGCTAACGCAGATGAACGACTCACGCGTGGGTTAATTTCCACCACAATAATTTCTTCCGTGTGCGGATTCATCGCAAACTGAACATTACATCCGCCTGCAAAGTTTCCTAAAGCACGCATCATTCTGATAGCTGTGTTGCGCATTGTTTGATATGCTGTATCGCTCAATGTCATCGCAGGTGCAACAGTAATGCTATCGCCAGTATGAACACCCATCGGGTCGAAATTTTCTACCGTACAGATGATCACTACATTATCATTATCATCACGTAACAATTCTAATTCATATTCTTTCCAGCCTAATACAGCTTTCTCAACCAACACTTCGTGTATCGGAGATGCTGTTAAACCGTTATTTAATGCTTCGTCTAATTCTTCTTTTTTAAATACAATTCCGCCGCCTGATCCACCTAGTGTAAACGAAGGCCTGATCACAAGCGGGAAACCAATTTCCTGTGCAAATTCCTTTCCTTCTAAAAATGAGTTGGCTGTTTTTGCCGGACAAACAGGAATTTCCATCTGTATCATCCACTGGCGGAATTTTTCTCTATCCTCAGCTTTATCGATCGCTTTAATATCAACCCCTATCAAACGGCAATTGTATTTTTCCCAAAGTCCAATTTCATCAGCGTCTTTACAAAGATTTAGCGCTGTTTGTCCGCCCATAGTAGGTAACACCGCATCGATTTTATTTTCCGCTAATATAGTTTCGATACTTTCAACGGTTAATGGAAGCAGGTAAACCCTGTCTGCCATCATCGGATCTGTCATAATAGTTGCTGGATTACTATTGATCAGGATAACTTTTACCCCTTCTTCCCTTAAACTGCGCGCAGCCTGAGTGCCGGAGTAATCGAATTCGCAGGCCTGGCCAATAACAATGGGGCCTGATCCTATAATAAGTACTGTTTTGATGGAATTATCTTTTGGCATATGTAGTGTGCCTTGGAGGCGGGCAAAATTAGTGCAATTTGGTTAAAAAACCGAGAGCAAATTGTTATGGTTTAAAATAACGTTTGTTCTTCATTATTCCATTGGGTGGGATTATTTTCACCTCAAGCCGGTGTGGCTTCGTAACTGCAACGCCCCTACTTTTACACCTTTGAAAAAATTCGCTACGCTCTTTTTCCAATTCCGACTTTGTCGGAACCGATGTAAAAGAGGTGGCTTATGCAGTTACTGGTGGAGAGTGCGAAGAAATAGAGTAGGTAGTGGAAGTTTTGCTTTTTCTTCTATCTCCTAACTTCAATATTCTAGCTTCTTTCAATTAAATTGCAACGTATGCGTTTATCTAAATTTATTCTGTCTTTTGGTTTCATCATCGTCGGTTTTTCAGCTATTTCTCAGGTTTTTCCTGAAAAAAATTATCCTAAAGGTTATTTTCAATGGCCGGTTGATGCCAAAATTGCACTGGCAGCCAATTTTGGAGAATTACGTCTCAATCATTACCACATGGGGTTGGATTGTAAAACGGATCAGGTGCAGAACAAGCGCGTATTTGCTGCCGCAGACGGATATATTGCTAAAGTAAAAATTGAACCTTCTGGTTTCGGTCGTTGTATTTATATTAATCACCCGAACGGATTAACTACTGTTTATGCCCATTTGAATAATTTTAATCCGGCACTAGAAAAATACGTGACTGAGCAACAATACAAATTGCAAAGCTGGCAAATATTTATAGATATTCCTGCCGATCTTTTTCCTGTTAAAAAAGGACAGTTTATTGCATATAGCGGAAGCACCGGCGGTTCCGAAGGTCCGCATACACATTTTGAGATACGTGATACCAAAACTGATAAAGTATTAAACACTTTATTGTTTGGCTTTCCTATCACAGATAATATTCCGCCCGATGTATTACGATTAGCTGTGTACGATAGAAGTATCAGCACTTATGAACAAACCCCTAGAATTTATTCTTTAAGAAAAGTAAACGGCGTTTATATACCCCCTGCATCTTTATTGATTGAACATACTGATAAAGTAAGTTTTGCTATTACTGCGTATGATAGGTACATCGGATCTACTCATCAAAATGGTGTTTACCAGGCTGTATTATATGACAATGAAAAACCTGTTGTTGGTTTTGATATTGATAGTATTAGTTATGATCAGACAAGAGATGTGAATGCACACATCGATTATAAATTAAAGAATAGTGGAGGGCCTTATGTACAACATTTATCTAGATTGCCCGGTTATAACGAAAGTATTTATAAAGAGATCAATGGCGATGGTGTTATCGATATTGGCGATGATAGCTTGCACCAAATTAAAATAGCAGTTATAGATGCTTATGGCAATACATCTTATGTGAAATTTAGTGTACGCGGAACAGCTAGTGATAAAGGAAAAGACATTTTAGATTCTTCGAGAATCGAAAACCCTAATGAATTTTTACCAGGCTGTATCAATGTTTTTGAAAATAATGAGATCGCTTTTTATCTGACAGAAAAAAGTCTGTATGATTCTATTCGTTTCACATACAAAGTTCTCCCTGCTAATTCTTCTGATGGCGTTTCTGATATTTTTGAATTATATAATGGCGACGTACCAATGCATGGATATTTCCCCATCAAAATAAAAAGTAACGTGAGCGACTCTTTTAAAGATAAAATCGTGATGGAAAGATATTGGGGCACTAAAAAAGAATTTGCAAAAGCTGATGATGAAGGTAATAGCTGGTACAGATCAGACTTTAGAGATTTTGGTTATTTTAAATTATTGCTGGATACTATTCCTCCAACAATAAAACCACTTGGATTTTATGATGGTATGAATTGTGCCGGTGTTCACCGATTAGCCTTTTCAGTTACTGACAACAGTAAAGACATTAAAAGTTTCAGGGCTGAATTGGATGGCAACTGGTTGCGCTTTACTAATGATAAAAATCTTGCTTATATCTATGATTTTGACGAGCATTGTTCCAGAGGTTCTCATGTCTTAAAAATAATTGCGGAAGATCTTGTAGGAAACAAAACAGAAAAAATATATCATTTTACAAGATAGCTTAGTGCCTTTCGAAGACTACTCGTCTTTGTCATGCTGAGGAACGAAGCATCTTATTCTTAACTTGACAGAACGATTAATAACAATTAGATTCTTCGCTTACGCTCAGAATGACAAAGAGAAAAATAATTTTTAGACTTAAACATAATTAACGACCATGA
>DATHNB010000355.1:0-4240 GCA_035486495.1 Ferruginibacter sp.
CAAAATAAAATTACTGTAGATATTTTAGTGAAGTAATAAGCTAATGCAATAAGCAATATTAAACTGCCAATTAATATAGCACCACCCGAAAAACCTAATCCGGAATTATCCGCTAAAAAATCCCCCAATGCGGTGCCTAAAGTATTAGAGAACAAAATAGCGGTCCAATAAAATATTTCTCCGCGTAAGGACTTGATGTTGGTTACCGACAATGATTTCTCTGTAAGCTTCCAGATGATTAATGTAATAATTAGAATACTAACTAATATTAATGAACCTATTGCGTAACCTAACCCAAGCGTACGATCCATAAAATCAGACATGGTTGTACCTGCCGTACTTGTGGCCAAAATAACTAACCAATAAATTATAGGATGGTACGATCTTGAAAATAACTGGACCAATAATGTAACAAAGAAAAAACTTAACAGAATAATTGAACTCCACGCATAGCCAACATTTAATGTCATTGATAACAGATCACCCGCAGTTTCACCCAATGTGGTAGCACATATTTTCATTATCCAAAATGCAAGTGTAATTTGAGGAAGTTTGTTCATTTGTATTTGATATATTTCTTCAAATTTACAATCGCATATAATATAACAGAGATTTGCTTTATTAAATTAACATTGCTTTACTGCCTTAATATGCAGAGAAGCGAAGCATTTTATTCTTATATGATCAAAATAATTATTTGACAATCGGACGACAAAAAGTAAAATTATCCATCTGCTTTTGAGGATGTCGATGAATCTGATGCTGGCAAAATTAGACTGACACGTGCTTTCGTTAACGCATTTAATATTTCTACCATCACATTACTTCTTGTCGAACCTGATTTTGACAAGTCCGGTATCCAGAATAATACCCTTACATCAATACCATTTTCTACAAATGTTTGCAGGATAACTACCGGTGGTGGTGTTTGTAATATATCTTTATTCTTTTTGAGCGTATCTGTCATTAATGTTTTTGCTTCCTGAACATTAACATCTAATGGAAGCGTAATCGTAAACTCAACCTGTTTACTAAGATCATGCATTGTCCAATTGATAAGAGGTTGCGACAACAGATCACCATTAGGAATGATGATGTCTGCACCTTGTCCATTTTTTATTTTGCTTGAACGTACGCCGATCTCTTGTACTGTACCTGATCTTCCACCTACTTCTATCTGATCTCCAATTTGTATTGGTCTTTCAAAAGCGAGGATAACACCCGATACTAAATTGTTTACAATATTTTGTAACCCAAAACCAATACCAACACCCAATGCACCAAGTATAAATGATAACTTATCTAACGGAATGCCAGCTGCACCAACTGCAATTAAAAAACCGAGCGTCCATATTGCTAAACGTATCAACAACATCATTGAACCAATACGACTTTGTTTACCTGCAACTTTTGGATTGCCGAAGAAAAAATTAATAAAGCCGGATATTACTGAAGACAACCAAATAATAGCAAAAAATATGGCTACGCTTTGAAAAGTAAAAGACATACTGCCGATACTTCTTTCAGCTGTAAAGAAAAAACCAAGCATCGTAGTAAACAGATCATACAATGTCAGATCTCTTATTAAAGACACGCCCCAAACGATACCGGCAATTATCCATAATATTTTTTGGAAACGGGATTGTAATTCTTTGAAATTTATAAAGTCTGAAAAACGACTATCGCGATACGCTTCCGATTGCATATAAACGGCCTCCAGTACGGTAGCGCAAAACACTTTAAGTGTAATGCCCAATACAAGACATTCGATAGCGCTTACACCAAATATTTTTGCCAGCGATACGCGACCCGTTAAATTGAAAATGACCGATACTGTTACTTGTGCCAATGTAAAAATCACCAATGCTTTTGTTGCTGTCGATTCCTGAATTTTTACAAAATGATCATTTTTATGTTGAATTATCTTTATACAAATAGCTATCAATAAAATACCTGCTATAAATAATCCCCACCGTTCTCCAAAAGCAGATTCTAATAATGCATCATCCAACGCGAAATAGATCCACAACGCGCAAATGGCTACCCATAATACTTTTGATTGCCTTGTTAGATAAGGAAATAATAAATAACTCAATGCAGCCAATCGTAATACTTCGTTAGCGTGTAAATAAGACATTGGCGGATTACCAAAAAAGAAAGGTAAGTAAGTGAAGAATGCCATCAGGCACCCAATTATTACAGAACGTTTTAAAAAATTCACCGGCTCTAATGTTACGGCTGCATTTTCTGAATGTTTGATACGCCACATATTAGAGATGGACCATACTGTAATAAAAATAAACAATAAAAATCCTAGTGTTACCAGATTCCATTTGTCGGCCAAATAAATATCAATAATTTTCCCCGATCTGCTAAGTGCCTGGATAGTTAAGTCCCCCAAGCCTTGTTTATAGTCATCCGGTCTTGCATTAAATAGAGCCGGCTCTTCCTGTGACCACATTGCTATCTTAATTGATACAACACGATAATTCAAATCAGAAACGATATCGTTGGCTTGTAATAGATCAACAGAAACCTGATTATGCAATAGATTAACTTTATCTAAGGTTGTTTTTTCAACAGAATCCAAGTGAGTTGCCTTTACATTTAAATTGGTTAATTGATCGACCAGATCAGAATCGTCAATTTTTAAAGCGAAAGCAGGATCGTGTAGTATCCTTTTTATATTAGCATTGCTTTGCGTTAGCTGTTCTCTATAGTCAGAAAGATTTGCCTGGTAAGTTGTCAGATCATTTTGTGCTTCTTTAATTATAATAAGCGCGCTATTTAAACTACGCAGATTCATTTCAAAACCTTTTTTATCTAACCTTGCTCTAAACCCATCTAATCTTTTTTCGATATCAGGTAATGCTGTTATTATCGGTGCCATTTTTACCGTTCGTTGCACAATTGTATTACTGCGTCTTATTGCAAGAGAGTAGTCTGCCACTTTATTTACCAATGCCGGAACCAATGTATCGTCTTCAGTAATGATATGTTCCGTTAATAATTTATTATGCGGTATCCCCTGCGCAAAAGAAGATTGCAGCGAAAGCATACCAAAAATAACAGTTGCCAAAAAGCATTGAAAATAATTTCTACGATGAGAAGATGATATCATAACATTGTTTTGGGTGATCATAAATATTGCATCACATTACTGATAGAATAAGAATTACAGTAACTGCAAATGTAACTTTCAATGCAGTAAAATAAGTATAAATATTGGCTCTAAAAACACAGCCCCTCTCTTTTCAGAAAGGGGCCAAACATACAACAAATAATCACGTCTTCTTTTAGGGATCAAACACAAACCCCTTTACAACTAATCAGGCTTTTTACTATCTAAAAAAGTATTAATGGTACTTATTTCAGCCTGGTTATTTTCATCAGATTTTACAGTGTAATTGCTGTAAAAACTTTCTATGTTAGCAATTTGATTGTGCGAAGCTTCTGTATTACGACGCAGATAAGCCGGCACTGTTTCAAATTCATTATTCGGATCTGCTGCATTGATATTGAATGACAGATTGCGCAACTTCGTGATACGGTCTAATGTACGGCGACTGGAATCGTCTTGTCCGTTATTTTCCGCAGCCGGCTCTTCTTCCTGAACATTTGATAGTGCAATTGTTTTAGGTTTCTCAGCCGGTTGCTCTTTTTCTGTTTCTTTTGCTACAGGTTCTTCTCTTTCTACCAATGTCATTTCGATCAATGGTTCTTCTTGCTGAATGTGCAATACAATTGGTTGCGTTACTTCAGCAGGTTTATTGACAACAGCCTTTTGTTCTTCCGCTACATAAATTTGCGATGGCTTAGTTAAAAAGCCTGTTGTTGGCAAAGATTGCGGTACTGTATTTTGCTTAGCGACTTCAACTGCTTTTGTTTTTTCTTCCGGCGTAGGAAGTGTTGGTATATCAAATTCAAAAGTAGGCACCTGATCTGCAGCGGAAGAAATTTCAAAAAATATCGGAACGTTATCTTCTTCTTTTTTATCTGCCGGAGGCACAGGTAATACTTCTTTCTTTGTTTCGATCGTATGCTCTGCTAATGTCGGCATAAAAAGATCTTCTTTTTTTGCTTCGATCGGAGCTTGCTCGGGTGCTATATTTTCAGTTTTTATTTCAGCTGCTTTTTCCTCTGGTTGATCTTCAGGTAATAAACTTAACTGTTGTAATGGCTGCGCTCTTCTATCTTCCTTTGCAGGCATTTCTAAAGTAATAATGATCTTTTCTTCCTT
>DATHNB010000356.1:0-2714 GCA_035486495.1 Ferruginibacter sp.
ATTAGCTCAGCTGGCTAGAGCGCTTGGCTGGCAGTCAAGAGGTCATCGGTTCGAACCCGATATTCTCCACTAAAACAAACATATCATTCCCGTTAAAGAAGAAAATGGTGTGTTTGTTTATAGTTCATTAATAAACCAAACCATAGAAGCTCCTTAATTTAAGGATTAGAAACTTAGACGGTTTGAGATTTCTTTCTTTTCTCTTTTTATTTGTAAGCGCCTCTAAAAATCAATATTTCAAAATCAGTCTATTCTCCTTAATCTTTTAAAGATGTAATATTGAATAGTCAACAATTTCATTCTTATCAACAATTTCAAAATTTGTAGATATTGTTATCTGCTTTTATTAAATTGGATTCATGTTAACTTACTTTGCTTGTATTTTTTCTGAAAAATATATTATTGAACACTTTTCATGTCGAAACTAAAAAATATAATTAAACAGCTGTCTACGAAAGATTATACGGCTATTTATGATTCTCTGATAAACAGTAATGCTGAAAAATCGGCGTACTTATTAAAGTTTATGAGGGAAAAGCAACTTTCAGATACGCGTATTATGGAAGAGCTTGAAGTAAATAATAATGCTTATTATACACTCAGGTCACGATTAAATCAAAAAATAGAAGAATACCTTTTACAGGAAATGGAAAGCCCTCGGACTTCCCTGATTAAAAAGGTTGCCACGATTCATGATATTATTTTTACTAAAAAACGTGCAATTGCAATTGCGACGTTAAAAAAACTGGAAAAAGAGCTTTTAGATTATGATTTATCCAACGAATTAACGATTGTCTATAAAACACTTAAGAAATTACTCATTAATAACCCTGAAGATCATTTCAATTATTCTCAGCTATATAACAGGCATGTTGCTTATATGCTAGCGATTGATAAAGCAGAGGATCTTCTAGCCAATTATTTTAAAAAGTATGGCGATTATTTTTTAACGCATGATGAAACAGATAAAATCGGTTTGGAATTGCTTAAAAATGAAATGAACAATGTAGCCAATCTGTATCAATCACATCGCCTATTTGTTTACCAGTCATTCATCAATATTTTTCATCAGATTTATATCGAGGAAAAAACAACTCTGGAAATGGAATCTGTTTTTGAAAAAATTCAAAATATTTTTGATTTGTATTATCTGGATGCAATCTATTATCACTTAATTCTTGTTCTTGAGTTTTTAAAGACTGAGTATTATAGCATTACAGACCGAAACGGAAAATTCAATAAAGCGATTGAAGATATTAATGAATCAATTCCGACAATAGTTTCCAACTATTCTTTATATACTTTTTCTCCTAAAATACTACTTACAAAACAACAGCATTATTTGCAGGAAAGAACCGAAAAAATGATGTATGGAGAAACTAAAGAATTATTTGAAGACTTCGAAATAAATAAACAGAATCTTCCAGAATATGTTATTTACACAAATTACAGAGCTTCTGCTTGTTTTTTTAGTGAGAAGTACGATGAAGCTGCAAAAATTTTGAACAATCTTCTGAATGAAACAGCACTTAAAAAGTATCCGAATGCCTTACTTGAAATTAAACTTTTTCTTGCTCTGCAATATGTTATGATGAAAGATCATGATCTTTTCAATCAGCTTATTAATAGTATTCAAAGACAGATACGTTTATTAGGCAAAGAACAATGTATGCATGCTGTTACCCTTACAAAAATTTTTAAAACTACTCTTAATGAAAGTAGAAAAGGCAAAAAAGGTAAGATTATGCTACAGATAAGTAAAATAACTACTTTATTACCTAAATATTATTCTCCTTTCAATACGATTCCACTAGATGAAACATTCGCTGATAAACTAGCAAATGTAATTTGATTACTATAGTTTTTTAAGACTATCCAAGGTAAGCGGCTTATTAATATACTTTACAATATATTTATTTTTCTTCGCCTTCTGCATATCTTGAGGATTAAGAGAAGAAGTAAGCATTATTATTTTACAATGGTTTTTGATTAATTCAGATAGTTTTTCAAATTCTTCCAAAAATTGAAACCCATCCATTAAAGGCATATCTATATCCAGAAAAATCAGGTCAGGCAAATATAAATCCAAAGAGCCCTTAGCAAGTTTTTCTATATTTTTAAGAAATTCTATTGCACTTTTTGCCCCTGAGTGAATAAAAATATGCTTGCAAATGGCTGATGCTTCAATCATTTTCTGATTAATAAGATTATCAATCTCATTATCGTCAACCAACATTACCGCGTGGTATTGATTCCCTTCTTCTTTATTGTTTTTCATTTTAAAAAAATAGTTGAAGGAGTTGAAAATGGTTATTATGTTGTTCCAACATTAGTTGAGGCTTCAAAAGATTTACCTTCAGCACAAGAGGAAACTTTTGCACCAATTTTATATCTGATTCCGTATTCAGGTACTGTTGAGGATGCAATTTCAATTAATAATGATGTAAGACAGGGACTATCCTCTTCTATATTTACAACTAATATGCATGAGATGGAAATATTTTTATCGTGTAAAGGTTCTGATTGCGGTATCGCTAATGTAAATATTGGAACATCGGGTGCAGAAATAGGAGGAGCTTTCGGTGGTGAAAAAGAAACTGGTGGTGGAAGAGAGTCGGGCTCTGATAGCTGGAAAGTATATATGAGGAGGCAAACAAACACAATTAATTATGGATCTTCTTTACCCTTAGCACAGGGAATACGTTTTGATTTAT
>DATHNB010000357.1:0-5858 GCA_035486495.1 Ferruginibacter sp.
TTGGCTTATTTAATTATTTATATAAACGTTTTTTTACTTTACTCCTCTTTCTATTGTCCATATAATTTATTACAATAAGGAGGTATTTAGGCCCTTAATTATCATACTATTAAGACGAGACATAAATGTATTTGAGCAACATTACTATTACTTTATGCTCAAATTCCCTATTGGTCTTATATTTGTGCATACCCATAAAAGCTTCTATGCAAGACGATAACCCGTCATACCTTAAAGCGTATACAATTTTGAATACCATCAATCACGCCTGTTATGAAATAAACAGGGATGGCATTTTTGTGTTTATCAATAAAAAAGCTGAGGAGCTTTTTGAAATGAGTAAGGATGTTATGCTTGGTAGAAATGTATGGGATGTATTTCCAAATTCTGTTACTACGCCAACTTTTATCGCTATCAAAAATGCTCTGCAAAAAAAAGAAGCATCACAATATGAATATATTTCTGAGCTGTTAAAAGGCTGGGTATTTGCGAGTGTTATTCCTATAGAAGATGGTGCCATTGTTACTTTCACAAAAGTAGAAACACTTCGGCAAAGCAAGGAGCATTTGCAAAAAATATTAGATGCCATGCCGCAACTAGTGTGGACCACTTTACCCAATGGTGATGTTGATTTTTTTAACGAGCAGGTTTTTAATTATACACGCCTTAGTTATGACCAGTTGAAAGCATGGGGCTGGGGCGCCATTGCACACCCTGATGATCTGGCCGTAAACATGCCAACCATCATGCATGGTATACAAACCGGTACGGCATTGCATTATGCCATACGCTTTAAAAGGTATGATGGCGTTTATCGCTGGCACCTCAACAAGGCCCAACCACTGCGTGATGAAAAGGGCGAAATTTATATGTGGGTGGGCAGTTCTACTGATATTGATGATGAGAAAAAAAACAGGGACCTATTGCAATCTGTATTCGATGCTTCTAGTAATACCATCAGCTTCATGAAAAATATCCGCAATGCTGAAGGAACGATCATCGATCTTGAAATTAGTATGATCAATGAAAAAGCCAAAGTAATTACAGGTGCTGATAGCTTAGGAAAACGATACAGTGAAGTGTTTAATTTTTCTTCGGGCATAAAAGAAAAATTTATTCACACCGCAACAACCGGCATCCCATTGCGATTTGAAACATGTTATAAATTGGATGGCATCGACAACTGGTATGATGTAAGAGCAGTAAAACTGGAAGATGGTATTGTAATAACATCTGAGAATATTACGGAGCGCAAAATTGCCGAAGCGGCTTCTATGCAAGCGGCAGAAGAATTGAATACGCAAAATCGCCAGCTTACCGAGAGCCGCGAAATGATAAAAAGAAAAGATGAGTTTATCAGTATTGTTAGTCATGAATTAAAAACACCCATTACTTCTATTAAAGGATATGTGGGACTGATGATGGAGAAATACAGTGAATCGGAAGATCCGTTCTTAGCTAAATCTATATTCACTGTAAACAAACAATTGATAAAACTAACCGGCCTGATCAACAATTTACTGGATGTTACCCGCATCGATATTAAAAGGATGGAATTCAATATGCAGCCATTTGATATTTGTGCAACAGTAGCTGATGCTATTGCTATAATGCAACCAACTATTACACATCAACTGATCGTTGAAGGGCCTGAAAATTGCACAGCTTATGGCGATAAAGAAAGAATTAACCAGGTAATACTCAACCTGCTTACTAATGCTATCAAATATTCACCTGAGTCAAATAAAGTGCTGATCAATATTAAAAGAGATGAAGATAATATAACGATCACAGTACAAGACTTCGGGATCGGAATTGATCAGGAATACCTGGAACGCATATTTGAACGCTTCTACCGCATTGAAGGAGAAGTTGAAAAGAATTTTGCAGGCTTTGGCATCGGCCTCTATATTTCTACTGAGATCGTCAACAGGCACAATGGTAAAATAGGGGTACAAAGTACAAAAGGAGAAGGTTCTGTATTTTATTTCACTATACCTGTGTTACCGAGATAGGATGACCCAATTGAATAACTCCACCAACAATTCTCCTCAACAAATTCCTTACGAAATTTATTTAATACTACATTGTTACCTATTGTTGCAGCCATTTTTGTACTTAATGCAAAATGAATATCCGGTGATACAGTTGTTGAAACCAGGAGGCTTATTGCATCATCGGGACCATCAACTTCCTTAATCATTATCAACTTTATAGGTCAATGAATTTCTGGTATCACTTTGGTCGATAGTTTCTTCGGGGTTTCCTTCTAAAGGATATTTTTGCAAGGTTGCTCCTACTTTTATATTATCTGCATTTTTAATTTTACTCCACATGGTTTTAATGTTTGTTACGGAACATATACAGCACAATCTGTTCCAATTTGCGATAATGTCCAAAGCAATATGCCAATCATTTTCTTTTAATCTCCAATAGCCTATTTTTACAAAAAATAATTCAATCGATGAATAAGCTGTTACTTCTTTTGTTTATTCCTATAGCAATTGCAAATAAAACTTCCGCTCAAACCTATCCTGAGAATTTTATTATTCCAGTTTCCAGTCATGTGATCCACAATAGTTTATATAAAACAATTGGCTTTATTGATTCAAGGCCAACGGATGGATTATTAACCAGAAAACCAAAAAGGGTTACAGCTATTCCTATTTCAAATCAGCTAAATAATTTAATGGATAGTGTGACAGATTCAACAGCAAAAGATGGTGCGTTATTGCTACAATTAAGATTGTTGAATTTTGCAGAGGTTTCCGGAACCATTAATCAAAAAGGAACTTGTTACTTAAGAGCAATATTATATTCAAAAAAAGGTGATCTCTATCAAAAAATAAATTCGATCGATACATCTGTCGGCATACAGGTATCCCCTAATTTAAGTAAAGGAGCTTTGGCAAATGGCGGAAAAATAATTTCAGCATTTATTATAAATAGTCTTGTACAAGAAAGTACAGATTCAACTCTTTATTCATTGAATGATATAAAAAAAGTAGATAGTGCTGAAAAGGCACAACTAAAATTATATACAACACTTACTTATACAGATGGTTTATATAATTCGTATGAATCATTTAAAAACCAGATGCCGGACAAACAAATAATAAAAGCAGATACTAACATGAATGGAAATGTATTTACAGTTAAAATAATTGATAACGGACAAAAAGTAAAGATCAAACCAAAAGATATGTATGCTGTTGTATATAAAGGAGTTCCTTATATGGCAACAAAATATGGCTGTTATAGAATGCAAAAAGAAAACGGCAATTTCTTTTTCACCGGCGATCTTGAAACCAAAAGCGATATCGGTGAGTCTGTTACAAATGGGGCTGCTTTTGGACTTTTAGGCGGAGTAGCTTCGCTAGGCGAAGAAACGACTTATGATATGAGATTAGATAATGTTAATGGTAAATTTATTCGCCTTAAACAAATTGATACGTCAGTACCTTAATTATTTTTAAACCCTATACGCTTTCTGTCCTCCCATTTTCTTTGCGCAGCCTTTTCATCTAATAAATTTTCCATTGCATCGTAAATGCTGTTTAGCTGTATATCGTGTTCACCTAAGCGTTGCTTTATTTCCTGTAATTGTTCTTTTAGATCTGTCTGGCGAAAGGCAATTTTTCTTATTTCTACAAATGCCCGCATAATAGCGATATTCATTTCTATTGCTTTGTCGCTATTGAGAATACCACTTAGCATAGCTACACCTTGTTCAGTAAAAACATATGGCATATATCTTACGCCACCCCTTTTTGAGGTCGCAAATTGCGACCTCAAATTTTCAAATTCTTCTTTAGTAAGCTGAAACATGAAATCTTCTGGAAACCTTTTAAAGTTCCGCTTAACGCCTTCAGTTAAACGTTTAGTTTCTATTTCGTAAAGAATAGCCAGATCACGATCTAACATTACTCTTTCGCCTCTTATTTCATAAATTCTGTTTTGTACACTTTGGATTATTTGCATAGGTTGTAGGTTTTACGGATTGTTTAAAATAGTTTGCAATGGTACGATTAATGCTTGAAATATTGTATGGCAAATCATAAAAAAAAATAACTAAAAAAGAATAAAATAAAACTATCAACCATTCGGTCATTCCACTAGTTCTTTAGAAGAATTTGTTGCTATATCACAACCATTTAATATCAAATTGATAGTTAAGTTATAAAGAAAATTCATTCCCATTTAATGAGTAATTTTAATCAGTAAATAATCACCGCTATAATGAACACTCTTCTAAATAAAATTCGCGGATGTGAAGTTTGTAAAGCGCATTTGCCATTTGGTCCAAGGCCTGTTGTACAATTCAATAAGCAATCAAAAATTATTATTATCGGCCAGGCTCCCGGCAGAAAAGTTCATGAAACAGGTATTCCATGGAACGATGCAAGCGGTAGAAAATTAAGAGAATGGATGGGCATAGATGAACCCGTTTTTTATGACCCGAATATTTTTGCATTAATACCCATGGGATTTTGCTATCCCGGAAAAGGGGTTTCAGGCGATCTTCCCCCACGTCCTGAATGTGCTCCTTTATGGCATGCACAAATTCTCGAAAGTTTACCTAACGTATCGCTAATCTTATTGATCGGACAATATGCACAACGGTATTATTTAAAAAAGAATTGCAAGGCCAATCTTACAGAAACAGTCAAAAATTACAAAGAATATCTCCCAAAATATATTTCCTTACCACATCCTTCGCCGCGAAACCAAAACTGGTTAAAAATAAACCCGTGGTTTAAAGAAGAGGTGATTCCCGAATTGCAGAAAAGAATAAAATCAGCTATCGCCATACCGGCAAAAAACGCATAATCACTACGCTGATAGTATAAAACTATAGGCACTATTTTCTTACCTTTGCGAACATTTTAACAGGGTTTAACGAGTTTAAGCTTATACAGAATCTTTTATGGCGGCCAAATACAAAGAATACCAGCAACTTAACTTACCTAATATAGGTGAAAAGTTACTTGCTAAATGGGAACAAAGCAAAGCTTTTGAAAAAAGCGTTGAATTAAGAGAAGGTAAACAACCTTTCGTTTTTTATGAAGGTCCGCCAAGTGCTAATGGTATGCCGGGTATTCACCATGTTATCAGCCGTACATTAAAAGATCTTGTCTGCAGATACAAAACCATGCAGGGTTTTCAGGTAAAACGCAAAGGCGGTTGGGATACACATGGATTGCCGGTTGAATTAGGCGTTGAAAAATTATTGGGCATTACTAAAGAAGATATCGGTAAAAAAATATCTGTTGAAGAATACAATGCAACTTGTCGCAGAGAAGTTTTAAAATATAAAGACAAATGGGATGATATCACTAAAAAAATGGGTTACTGGGTTGATCTTAAAAACCCGTATGTAACATTTGAAAATAATTATATCGAAACATTATGGTGGTGCTTAAGCGAATTATATAAAAAAGATTACCTGTACGAAAGCGTGAGCATTCAGCCCTATTCACCTGCTGCAGGTACAGGTTTATCATCACATGAATTGAACCAGCCGGGTACTTACAAAGATGTAAAAGACACAAGTGCTGTTGCGATGTTCAAAGCGATCAACGATGCTTTATCAAAAAAATTATTCGACGCCGCAAAAAGCGAAAAGGTTTTCTTTTTGGCCTGGACCACAACGCCATGGACACTTCCATCAAATCTAGGTTTAACTGTAGGACCAAATATTGAATACGTTTTGGTAAAAACATTCAATCCATATAGCGGAAAACCTTGTGCTGTAGTATTGGCTAAAGCGTTACTACACAAATATTTTCCGGAACATTTAGATGTATGGGTAGAAGGAGAAAAATCTGAATTGTATGCTGCTATTTCAAATTGGCTAG
>DATHNB010000358.1:0-4033 GCA_035486495.1 Ferruginibacter sp.
TACATAAAAATTTCCGGAACCAACAGTTCCTGAATCTATATCATGATGGACACTCTGCGTAAAACCAACATCTATACCAATTTTCCCCTTACCAACATTAAAACTATTTTGCCACCACGCTTGATATTCATCCAAAATTTTATCACCTGCAATATCTGCATGATACGATAAAAAATCAGCTCTGGATGGATATACCTGTCCATTTTGCGGCGTATCAAACTCAAATTCTCCAGTACTGTCACGGTTACCATCAGGCACTTCTATTCTTCTGTGAAGTGCGTTTAATATTAAACGTGAGTATCCCCAGGATTTATTAAAGCCAAGAATCAGCTTTGCATTTTCCTGCTGCCAGGCGGTTCCCCATACATATCCGTCTTTAGGATTCTGATAACAATGTGTTTCTTCGCTACTTCCTCTTAGATCCCATACAAAACCATTTTTATTTCCTCCTATATTTACCGAGTTGCCTATGTATCCATTATTTGTATGATATTCCGAAAGTACACTACCTCGCACAGTTCCACTATCAGCAAAAGGTTGTGATTTGAAACTAATAACTCCCGCTTCAGCACTGGCACCATATTGCAAAGAAGCCGGACCTCTGATTACCTCAGCATCATATACAGCATACGGATCTATAAGTATGCCATGGTCATCTCCCCATTGAAAATCTTCTTGTCTTAACCCATCCGTAAGGGTTAGTACTCGGTCAAATCCCAGTCCGTTGATTTGTGGCTTGGTAGTACCTGCACCTTCTGTTGTTTCATTAATACCGGGTTGAGAGGCTATCGCATCAATAACAGTATTTGAAGTTCCCTCCATTATCATATCATGTGTAACCAATGTAACAGGCGTAGGAGTATGCTGTAAAGTAGTAGCAATACCTAAAGATGTAATTACAACTTCATTTAATGAATTAAACGGAGAAACTAACATTGAAAAATCAAACGTTACATCGCCATCTACTTCAACTTGTTTAGTTAAAGTAACATGTCCTGATTTTTGTACTTCCACTTGATAGATACCTTTTGGCAATGAATCTATTTTATAATCTCCTTTACTATCGGTAACCGTACCTAGTTTTAGTTGAGGTAAATAGACTGAAACTCCTTCTATTGTTTGATGGTTTACAGCATCTATTATATTACCGCTCAAAGATTGTGCATGTAAGTATAGTCCGGAAAATAATAACAGAAGTGAGAAGAATACTTTCTGTGTTATTCTTCTTTTTAATTTATTATTTGCAAACGCTATTGCCGACAACAGCGATGCAATAAGCATCATTATTTTTTTCATTATTTTAATTAATATCATTGATAAATAATTGGATGATCAAATCTCAATTAATGTATAGTATGTACAATAGAATAGCCCATACAATAAGGGTAATTCTATTACATATACAGCCTTATCACCAACGAAGCATTCCATTGGGATTAGCGAACCAGAATTTATTTTTAATGATTAAATATGTACCCTCACACAACGGTTACGTCATGTGAATAAAAAAACAAACAATAAAATTATGCGGATGCGCCTGGAGGATGGAAAATAGAACGTGGCATTCTTGTTTCCTTATCGTCAGAGTAACGAGGATATTGTATTTTTAATTCATAAGCAGCAATTGGTAAAACAGTAGCAAAACAAGAGTTGAAGTAAAATACTTCATTCTTATTCTCGCCTCTTTTATCGGCAGCTTGTTTATTTTTTTCTTCTTGAAGCAATTTTTTTCTTAGCTGACATTTCCCACAACAATGCATCATGGGCTTGTCTTTATTCTCACAGTTTTGAGCATAAGCAGAGGAGTTAACATAATAGCCCAATGTAATAAAAGCACTATCAAAAGTTTGTGCTAATAAAGCAATGAATAATATGGATGCAATAATAAACTTCATTAAGCCCAGCTGGATAATTTTGGCAAATGTAGTATGGGAGATCGTATTGACAATAAGTTTTGGGATAATTTATAAAGTTTTGTAAAGATCTTTTTAAAAGAACCTTCCTGCGTTCTTTTCAATTAGTATATTATATTTTTGCATAATGAGATATGTACTTTCCTTCCTACCCATTCTCTTATTTTCAACAACAGTAAAAGCCCAGGAGAAATGGGATTTGCGTCGTTGTGTTGATTATGCTTTGGCACATAATATTTCTATCAAACAAAGTGATGTACAGGCTAAAATATCACAGATTCAATATAAAGAAAATAAACTGAGTCAGTACCCGAATGCAAGCCTTAGTGGTAATGGTGCATACAATTCAGGCCGTAATCAGGATCCTACAACTTATGCTTTAATAACACAAAGCTATGTATCATCCGCACTTCAACTACAAAGCAGCGCCAATATTTTTAATTGGTATAGTAAACAAAATACTATTATAGCAAGCAGGTGGCAAGCCGAGGCCGATAAAGCCAGCGTCGACAAATTAAAAAATGATATTGTATTATCTATTGCTAATGCCTATCTGCAAATTTTACTTACCAAAGCACAGAAAAATATTGCACAACTGCAATTACAGTTGTCGGAAGCTCAGTTAAGCAACACAAAAAAATTGGTAGCCGCGGGTTCCCTCCCTGAATTAAATGCAGCTGAGGTAGAAGCACAGGATGCCACAGATACCGCCAACTACATAAATGCACAAGGAAATGTTGATCAAAGTATCTTAACACTCAAAGCATACATGAACCTTGATGCAGCAACGCCATTTGATATAGATTCGCCTACGGCAGAACTGATCCCTATTGAATCGCTGGCAGAATTACAACCCGAAGATGTTTACAATCAGGCGATCGTTAACTTACCACAGCAACGTGTAAACGAATTCAAATTAAAAGCCGCTCAAAAAAATGCAGATGCTGCCAAAGCCGCTATGTATCCAACTATTGCGGCCTTTATAGATCTGGCCAGCGGCTATAACAATCAGGCTGTTCAGGTTACAGGTATATCTCCAACCCCTGTTCTTATTGGAAATGTAAGTGGCTCGGGAGATGATGTTTTTGGAACGGAATTAATTCCTCAATATGGAAAGACGGCTTTCTTTGATCAATGGAACCAAAATTTTCGTCAATCAGTTGGATTAAGTCTTACTGTACCTATTTTCAGCGGATGGAGTTTACATGGTGCATGGGAACAAAGTAAACTGAATACAAGAAATTTAGAATTACAGAGAGATGCCGATAACCAAACATTAAAGCAAAATATTTATCAGGCATACAATGCTGCCGTTGTTGCATTAGAAAAATTTAATGCCAGCAAAAAAACAGTAGAGGAATCTCAACGCACGTACGATTTTTCTAAAAAACGTTATGATGTTGGAATGATTGGCACATTTGAATTAATTACCAATCAAAATAATTTATTTACAGCTAAACTGCAATATGTGCAGGATCAGTTTGATTATGTTTTTAAAATGAAAGTGCTTGAATTTTATAAAGGGCAGGGATTGAAATTGTAAACCCCTCTAAATCTCCCCTGAAGGGGAGACCTGCTTACGCTCGTGGCTAGGCTTTGAGAGACTTTATGTTTGAGTATATTTACGCTTCGATAAAAGCTCAATATTGGCATATTGTTGAAGTGTGCGACGCAACGATGATGCTATGAAAAACTACTGTTGATAACAAAAAAATAAACGCATTTTTATATGAGCAAGAAAACTAAATGGATATTGTTCGGTTTGATAGGATTGATAGCTGTAATAGCTGTTGCAAAAATCGCAGGAGTTTTTGATAAAGATGATACGATTAAAGTAACCGCGGAGAAAGCTCAAAAAAGAACGATCATTGAAGTGGTAAATGCCAGCGGTAAAATTTATCCTACTATAGAAGTGAAAGTGAGTCCTGATGTTAGCGGAGAAATAACTGATCTACCGGTTCAGGAAGGTGATACCGTAAAAAAGGGACAAGTTGTAGCAAAGATTTATGCAGATATATATAGCATTCAGCGTGATGAAGCTTCATCCGGTGTATTACAGAGCCAGGCTCAGGTTGCTAACTTTCAGGCATCGATAGACGCAATTAAAGCACAGTTGGATC
>DATHNB010000359.1:0-4979 GCA_035486495.1 Ferruginibacter sp.
AAAAATTCTTCGGAGTACAAATATATTCTATAATTTAATTATCAACTTCCTAATAACAATTAAACAATTTAGCTATGAAACAGTTTAATTATTAGCTGGTGCTTCAGGCTTTGGCATCAATACTTTTCTGCTCAATTTGAATTTGCCTGTGCGTGGATCAACTTCAAGCAATTTTACTTTTACTTTATCGCCTTCTTTAAAGATACCTTCCATGCTTTCTAAACGTTTCCAGCTTATTTCGCTGATGTGTAGTAAGCCTTCTTTTTTAGGTAAGAATTCTACAAACGCACCAAACTCTTTAATGCTTTTAACCGTTCCTTCATACGTAGCACCAACTTCAGGAGCTGCTACTAAACCTTTAACCCATGCAACAGCTTTATCAAGGCTTTCTTTTTGTGGAGAGAAAATGCTCACTTCACCAAAGTTACCAACCTCTTCGATATTTACTGTAGCACCAGTTTCGCGTTGAATTTCTTGTATAATTTTACCGCCGGGTCCGATAACCGCACCGATAAATTCTTTATCAATTGTTAATTTAACCATTCTTGGAGCATGAGGTTTAACTTCATCTCTATGTCCTGCAACACAGGCATACATTGCATCAAGAATATGTAGTCTGCCTTTTTTAGCTTGAGATAAAGCCTGGCGCATAATATCCATGCTTAAACCATCAACCTTAATATCCATTTGTACACCGCAAATACCATCTTTAGTACCCGTAACTTTAAAATCCATATCACCTAAATGATCTTCATCACCAAGGATATCAGTCAATACAGCAAACTGGCCTTCTTTTGCAATTAAGCCCATTGCCACACCACTAACATGTTTCTTTAAAGGAACACCTGCATCCATTAATGCTAATGAACCGGCACAAACCGTAGCCATTGAAGAAGAACCGTTTGATTCAAGGATATCACTTACTACTCTTACAGTATACGCATATTCAGATCCAGGCATCATTTTCTTTAATGAACGCATTGCCAAATTACCATGACCAACTTCGCGACGACCAACACCACGCATCATTTTTACTTCACCTGTTGAGAATGGAGGGAAATTATAATGTAAAATGAATTTTGTATAATCAGATTTGAAAGCACTTTCAACCAACAATTCGTCTAAAGGAGTTCCTAAAGTTACAGTAGTTAAAGACTGGGTTTCTCCTCTTGTAAATAATGCGGAACCATGTGGCGTAGGCAATGTATCGATCTCCATGCTTAGTGCGCGGATATCTTCTGTACCTCTTCCATCTAAACGTTTTCTATCAGTTAAGATCATATCACGAACAACATTGTATTGCAATTCGCCATAATAATGACCGATCAATGCTTTGTCTTCCGCAGGTAATTCTTCACCTAAGAATGTTTTGATCTCTTCTTTCACTGCAGCAAAAGCATCGCTTCTGTCGTGCTTTGCAGATGCTGATGAAGCAATAGCATAAACTTTATCTTTAGCGAAACCAGTTATTTTTTCAAATAATTCTTCGTTACGGTAAGGTTTTTTATATTCTCTATTAGCTGTGATACCAACTTTAACGCGTAATTCTCTTTGTGCTTTAACCTGTATGCGTATTGCATCATGAGCTAATTCAATTGCTTTGATCAAATCATCTTCCTGGCATTCGTCTGCTTCACCTTCTACCATCATGATATTTTTATCAGTAGCGGCGATGATGAATTCTAAATTTGATTCAGCTAATTGTGTGCGTGTTGGGTTAATGATGAATTCGCCATTCACTCTTGCAACACGTACTTCAGAAATAATTTCCTGGATAGGGATATTTGAAACAGCCAATGCAGCTGATGCAGCTAAACAAGCCAATGAATCAGGGATCACTTCGTTATCTGAAGAGATCAATGATATTAAAACCTGTACATCGCATAAATAATCTTCAGGGAATAAAGGACGAAGTGCTCTATCGATCAAGCGACTTGTCAATATTTCATAATCGTTCAACCTTGCTTCTCTTTTGAAAAAAGAACCCGGGATACGACCGTTTGATGAAAACTTTTCCTGGTAATCTACTGATAAAGGAAAAAATGACTGACCATCTTTTGGTTCTTTATTAGCAACAACTGTTGCAAGGATAATACAATTACCCTGACGAACAGTAACAGCACCATCTGCCTGACGGGCCATTTTGCCGGTTTCGATAGTAACCATACGGCCTCCGCCAATATCAAATGTTACTGAATTAATATTAAAACTCATGTTTAATTATGTTATAAGTGTTTGTAGAAAAGGCTGACATATAGCTGTCTTCCCATGTATAAAACGTACCCAAATAAAAATAATTCCCAACTCTGTAATAGAAAGTTGGGAATCAATATTATTTAAGCATTGTTATTAAATTATTTACGTAAACCTAATTTTTCAATTAGAGCTCTGTAACCTGTTAGATCGTGCTTGCTTAAGTAGGTTAGTAAACGCTTGCGTTGACCTACCATTCTCATTAATCCACGTTGAGAGGAGAAATCTTTTTTGTTTGTCTTAAGGTGGTTAGATATCTCGTTGATACGCTCTGTTAAAAGCGCAACCTGACCTTCAATTGACCCTGTGTTGGTAGCTTTACCTCCAAATGTTGTAAAAATGTTTGCTACCTTCTCTGTTGTTAAATACGGCATCTCTTTAATTTTTTTAACGTCTTTGTTAAGTTTCTTTTTTTAAGTGTTTGCAAAGGTAGGTAAAAGATTGTATAATATTGATGAAATCTCAATTTTATTATAAAAAGCCCTATGCAATTGAATTATACGTTGAAACTGATGGATTTACTCCATAAACTTAAGGTTTACAGCAAATAAGCTGAGCAATATTAGCCATATTATACTCATAATAGCCGCAATTAATAGTGATAACCCATTACCTCCGAATAATATAAAAGGGGCCAAAATACTGATCAAAGTTCCTACGATAAAAAAGTGAAAGCCTGCTTTTTTCATTCTCCACATTAACGAAGTGCCTATTAAACAGATAATAGCCGCAATTACACTAAATAAAGACATTTTTTTTACCATCGCAGTTGTAATGGTAGCAGTAAATTTGCTTAACATTTGTGTAAGCTGCTCCTTAGTAGCTTCATCAGCATTGGCTTTTGTAATACTTGCCTGCTGCTGTTGCATTTCGGTTAATAATATGGTTGCCTCTTTTGAAGGCTCATTAAAAACAGACATATTATTAACAAAACTAAACCCATTTAACACAAAGCTCAGTATGCAAATAACAGCAATGAAGGTTGGTCTTTTTGATTCTTGCTGATTAGCGAATAATGCCATAATTTTTTTATTTATTTTGATCCTATTATTTGTGCTACTACTTCAATGATATTGCACATCCGATAACTATTGGATTCATCTATATTACTTTGATCAATGCTTATCCGGCGCAAATGTATCAACTTTTTTGATGGCTTATTTTAATCTATTAACAGAAGCTAAGAGAAATTTTAATAATTATCATAGAATTAATAAAAAAGCCTTGAAGCTTATGCTATCAAGGCTTTTTTATTCTTGTGCCCAGAACAGGCACGTATCAGGCTAATTAAACCAATACCTGCTTTGAATTTAAGATATTATGAGGTACAATAGAGGTACACAAATGGTAAACAAGTACATTTATCGGTCTTACTTAGAGGATATTACACAATCTAAAGACATCGGCAATATACCGCCTTACAAACAGATGGTAGGGCATGTGACCTGCCCCTGCTAAGTCCAACTAAATACAGCGAAGCGTTTTAGCATTAAAAGTGCAACTTTTTTAATGTACCCTGCAGTATTACTATTGTATAATGAAGCTCCCAAGTAAAGTTTTAATAGTTCTTGTTGGGATTAATCGGAAAAATTATAGAGTTAAGTATAACCTATAACTTTCTCTCCTTTAGTAGAGACTTTTATATAAATAATTTAAATATACATTTTACCAAAAAGAAAAAATTGCTGAAATTTATACATCATTAAATTTTACTTTTGCGTAGCTATATAAAGCGCCATTAAGAAATTAACGGTCTTTATGTAAGAATTTACCCTCAAAAAAAACGAATGAAAAGATATTCTTTTGAAGAAATTACTAATTGTGAAATGTGCGGTGATCCAACAGGTGATCATAAGATCCTAGGGCAAAGACTAAATCAATCACAAGGATTAAACCCAAAAAAGAAAAGTGGAATAAGTGTTTCAGTAAAGAAATGTAATAATTGTGAATTGGTCTATTCTTCACCGCTGCCAATTCCTGAAAATATACAAGATCATTATGGTATTCCACCAGAGGACTATTGGAAACCCGATTACTTTATTAGTAACCCTAAATACTATTTATCCGAAATAGAAATTATAAAAAAACTTTTACCTTATAAAAGAGGAATGAAAGCTTTGGATATTGGAGCGGGAATTGGACATGC
The DNA here is from genome assembly GCA_035486495.1 of Ferruginibacter sp. Taxonomy (GTDB): domain Bacteria; phylum Bacteroidota; class Bacteroidia; order Chitinophagales; family Chitinophagaceae; genus Ferruginibacter. The sequence goes on from DATHNB010000359.1 coordinate 4,400, forward strand.
AATGCTAGCATTAGAAAGAGAAGGCTTTGATGTTTATGGATTTGAGCCATCGGAACCATTTTATAAAAGAGCAATAAATGTTATGAATATCAAACCTGAAAAAATAAAATTAGGTATGATAGAAAATGTTGAGTATGAAGATAATACTTTTGATGTCATAACTATTGGTGCTGTATTTGAACATTTATATCATCCATCCGTTTGTTTAAAGCATTGTCTTGGTTGAAACCCGGAGGCATAATTCACATTGAAGTACCATCCTCAAGTTACTTTATTTCTAAGCTTATAAATTTATACTATTTTATGCATGGCACTAATTATATCACCAATATAAGTCCTATGCACTCTCCTTTTCACTTATATGAATTTGAATTAAAATCATTTTCAGAATTAGAAAATAAGATGAATTTTAAAATTGAAAAAATTGACTACTATGTTTGTGAGATTGCTTTTATTCCCAAAATATTGCATTCAATTTTTAGAAAATACATGGAATTGACAAATACAGGCATGCAGCTAACTGTATATGTAAGAAAAAGTTAGCCTATAAAGAAGAAATAAGTAGTTTTTGATATTCAGA
>DATHNB010000360.1:0-6149 GCA_035486495.1 Ferruginibacter sp.
AAAGAAAACTATGAAGAAAATTTGTTTGGTTGTTGTTGGATTATACATACACTTGTTTGCAGCCTTTTCGCAAACAACAGATTCTGCCAATTACAAAAGCAGGAAACTTAAAATAGAAGAAGTAAATTTTGTATCAAGTTACTATCATCAGGATGGAGATAATTCTGCTGTATTAGGAGGCATTGGAACAGAAAAACTGAGTGATTATGCTAATAATTTTGAAGTCAAATTAAATAACTATGATAAGCGCAAACAAAAACACGAATGGGATCTAAATATAGGTGTAGATTATTATACATCTGCCTCTTCTGATAGCATTGACCCGCATACAGTTTCATCTCCTTCTTCCAGAGATCTTCGTTTTTACCCATCTCTTGCACATGTTATTACTAATGAAGATAAAGGTATAACAGCTGCATTCACAGGATATTTTTCTATTGAAAGTGATTACGAATCTTATGGACTAAGTGGTAGCATATCTAAAACATCAAAAGACAAAAGTCGCGAGTTTACAACAAAAGCTCAAGCGTATTTAGATAGAGTCAAAATTATATTACCAATAGAGTTCAGAACACTTGAAACAGGTGGACTATATGGAGCACCTAATGAACATGATTACCCCTGGAAACCACGAGATTCTTACAGCACTTCGTTTACATTATCCCAAATTATTAATCAACGGTTCCAATTAATGGGATTGTTAGATTTCGTTTATCAGGATGGTTTTTTAAGCCTGCCTTTTCATCGGGTTTATTTTAAAGATGGTTCAGAAAAAACTGAATTACTTCCATCTTCACGCTTTAAAGTTCCGATAGGCATACGCGCTAATTATTTTTTAGGCGATCGATTTATTATCCGGGCTTATTATCGTTATTATAAGGATGATTGGGGCATTATTGCACATACTGCTGATATTGAAACGCCGATAAAAATAACACCGTTCTTTTCTATCAGTCCGTTTTACAGATTTTATACGCAGACCGCAATAAGATATTTTGCACCATATATGGCTCATCTACCTACGGATGAATATTATTCCAGTAATTACGACTTATCTTCTTTTAATAGTCATTTTTTTGGAATAGGCTTTCGTACTATACCACCCAAAGGTGTATTTGGTATAAGACAAATAAATATGCTTGAATTAAGGTATGGTCATTATATAACAACCAATACACTATACTCTAACGTTATCAGCTTAAATGTGAGGTTCAAATAAAACGCGATAGAATTTATTATTCTAAAAAAACATAACCGATCATACTTCAAAATAATTTTATTGTTAAGTCATAAAAAACAATATGATGAACCAAAAAATGATGTATATTGTTATAAATATTTTTAACACTAAAACTTATTGTATGAAAAAAGTAATTTTAGCAATCGTTCTGGTACTTGGAGTTACCGGTTTTGCTATGGCTCAAAGTCCGTCAAATGTAGCTACTCCTCCGGGACCGCATCATCATCACCATCATCATCATTATCATCACAGATAAATAATTCTGACATTCATAATGAACAAAGCCTGTAATAAAATACAGGCTTTTATTTTTTGTTGATTTTCCTATCCAAATATTTCATTCAGCAATCCTGCCAAACGTATTCCACCCTTTAGTAACTGGTTATTCAAAATGGCGATATGATCGTAATTATAACGGTAACTCAATTTCTGTTCATTCTGATCTATCTCACTATATAATTTTTCTGCTATCTGGTTTGATTCATACAACCACTCACTGATTGGTTCTTTCTGCCATACCTGTCTTTGATTGGCTGTTGAATAATTAATAGCATTGGTATATTCCGTGTAACTCAATTGTTGAAAGTCTATTAATTTATCATCCCATACTGCGTGTAAACTTGTTGGCTCTCTAAACCACATCACTCTTATTTTATTGCCGCCTTCATCTTCCGCACGACTCACGTGCATTGGCTGATGAATATCCCCAACCAAATGAATTAGAAATCGCAGGTACATTCCTTGTTTTTCTTTTGCAATATTTTTATTCTTTAATTGCTTAATTAAAAAGACCAATTCGGTATAAGCATCTGCTGTAGTATCTTTTGATAAATATTCTTTCATTTGCATATAATTTAATCCATTAGAAAAATTAATATAATGCATAGGTATTAAATAACTATAACTGGTATCAGATCTAATAAAATCTGCCCAGTTACTTGCCATAGCAATTGATTCATTTCCTAATATTTGTTGAATGGCTTGTTTTGCTTTAGGCGTTAAATAACTTTCAGCTATTTGTCCTACAATACGATGCCCTAAAACACCCCAGGCCATTGAAGTAAATGGCAGGTAGAAAAATAAACCAAGGATCAATAATTTTTTAAATAGTTTCATAGTAAAATATTCAGAAGATTGATTGCTATAAAAAATCCCATTTTATAAAAATGGGATTTGAATTTTATTTAAATGATTTTTCTGCCATATCAGGAATATCCGCAGCTTTATAATCACCTACATCTAATTTCTTTTTTGTTTCTTCAAAAGCTTTTAATGTAAGGTCAATATCTTCATCGCTGTGAGATGCTGTTGGAATAAGGCGATAAATAATATCCCCTTTTGGTATAACGGGATACACAACTATCGAACAAAAAATACGGTAATTCTCTCTAAGGTCCATTACCATCTGTGTTGCTTCCGGAATATCACCTTTCATAAATATAGGTGTTACAGGAGAGTTGGTACTGCCAATGTCAAAACCGCGTTCTTTTAAACCGTTTTGTAAACGGCGTACATTGTGCCATAATTTTTCTCTTAATTCAGGCATTGTTTTTACCATTTCCATGCGCGTCAACATTCCTTCTACGATCATCAATGGCAAGCTCTTTGCAAAGATCTGGGAGCGTGTATTGTAACGTAAATATTTTAATACATTTTTTGGTCCGCTGATGAATGCGCCAATACTTCCCATGCTTTTTACAAAAGTTGAAAAATAAAGATCTACCCCATCCTGGCAACCTTGTGCTTCATCAGCACCCGCACCCGTTGGTCCCATGTAACCAAAGCCATGTGCATCATCTATCAATAACCTAAATTCGTATTTTCTTTTTAGTGCAACAATCTCTTTTAAAATCCCTTGCTCACCATCCATTCCAAAAACACCTTCGGTAATTACCAAAATACCGCCGCCATTTTTTGCTGCTAATTCTTTTGCTCTCTGTAATTGTTTTTCACAATCCTGAATATCATTATGTTTAAAGGCATAACGATGTCCCATGTGTAATCTTGTACCATCAACAATACAAGCGTGCGCTTCTGCATCATACACAATTACATCACGACGATTTACCAATGCATCAATACAACTCATGATCCCTTGATAACCGAAATTCAATAACATGGTATCCTCTCTGTTTACAAACTGACTGATCACTTTTTCAAGCGCATCATGTTTATCTGAATTTCCACTCATCATTCTGGCGCCCATTGGATTGCCCATTCCGTATTTAGCCGCAGCTTCAGTATCTATTTTTCTCACTGTTGGATGATTTACTAACCCTAGGTAATTATTCAAACTCCAAACGATCATTTCTTTACCCCTGAAATTCATTCTTGGCCCTAATTCTCCTTCTAGTTTTGGAAAAGCAAAATAACCGTGTGCTCTATCCATATGCTGACCGATCGGTCCTCCATCTTTCACTAACTTTTCGAAAACATCCATAATAGTTTCTGATTTTAAGTATTGAGATTGTTGTTGTACTGTATTGAAATTTAAACGCCTGCAAATTTAAGGTTTTGACTGCAAAAAGCATAACCTTCTCTTAACATTCAAATTTGCCACAAATCATTGAATACCCCGCTACCTTTGGCAAAATTTAACAGAATGAGAAGGCTTCTTTTATTTACCCTTTGTTTCCTATCAATCATATCCTGTTCTTATGCCCAATCAGCGCAAAAAATAAAGCCCAAACTCATTGTAGGCTTAGTGATAGACCAAATGCGTTGGGATAATTTATACCGTTATGCAGATCAATACAGCGATAATGGCTTTAAACGTTTATTGCGCGAAGGATTTAGCTGTGAAAATACTATGTTGCCTTATACACCAACTGTTACAGCTTGCGGACATACTTGTATTTACACGGGAAGTGTACCTGCTATAACAGGCATCACAGGAAATAACTGGTGGGATTATGATGCTAATAAAGAAGTGTATTGCACAGATGATACCAGCTATACGACAGTGGGCAGCAATACAAAAGCGGGACAAATGAGTCCCAACAGAATGCTTGTTACAACAATCACAGATGAATTAAGACTGGCAACAAATTTCAAAAGCAAAGTGATTGGCATTGCGCTAAAAGACCGCGGTGCCATATTACCAGCCGGGCATAGTGCCAATGCGGCTTATTGGTATGATGGAGATAATGGAAATTGGATCACCAGTAGCTATTACATGAATGCATTGCCTGATTGGGCCAACCTATTCAATAGCAGAAAAGTGGTAGATAGTTTAATGTCGGTAAACTGGACCATGTTAAGCCCTGCCGATACTTATACCCAAAGCGCGCCTGATGAAGAAAGTTACGAACGCAGATTTGATGGAGAAAATGGCACGTCATTTCCTCATAATTTGGACAAGTTGGGAGATAAAAAATACAATATTTTAAGATCTGTTCCACAAGGAAATACATTAACACTTGAGTTTGCAAAAGCAGCCATTGAAGGTGAACAATTGGGTATGAGCGGCAACACTGATTTCTTAGCCATTAGTTGTTCATCTACCGATTATATTGGCCATCAATTTGGGCCTAACTCCGTAGAAAACGAAGATGACTATTTACGTTTAGATAAAGACATTGCTGATTTTTTAAAATTCCTGGATGCCAAATATGGCAAAGGAAATTATCTATTCTTTTTAACGGCAGATCATGGAGTAGCACATATTCCCGGCTTTTTGGAAGCAAATAAAATACCTTCAGGATTTTTGGATGGCTATGCAATGATGTATTATTTGAATGCGAATGCAAAAGCAAAATATGGATTAAGTAATGTTGTTGTTGATGCAGATAACTATCAACTAACGTTAAACCATACCCTATTAGATTCTGCAAAAATAAGCAGAGAAACAATGATCGATTTTTTATTACCGCTGGTAAAAAAAATAAATGGTGTTGCGAATGCATTTGATATTTCAAAAATAAATGCAGAAACACTTCCTGAAGTTCAAAAGAAAATGCTTAGCAACGGATATTATGCAAAACATTGCGGCGATATACAACTGATCTATCAGCCGGGATGGATCGATGGTGGGCCGACAGGCACTACGCATGGCCTATGGAACCCATACGACGCGCATATTCCTTTAGTTTGGTTTGGATGGGATATCACACACGGACAAACAAATGATGAAATTTACATGACGGATATTGCACCAACCATTGCGGCTATGTTACATATTCAAATGCCGAATGGATGCATTGGAAAACCAATTGTAGCAATAACAAAATAGGCGGTATTATTTAACAATGATAGCGCTACCACAAGCATCAGGGATGGGGGTAGCAGAAATATTATTCTCTTCGCAGAATTTTTTCACGGCTTGTTTTGCACCTTTGTATTCATCATTATTATAATCGTGTACAAAAATATAACCGCCTTTTTTTAACAAGGGATAAAAATAATTTAGTCCATTATAAATAGGATCATAGAGATCTGTATCAATACTTACAAAAACAAATTCTTCTGTTAAACCTGCTGCTGTTTGTGGAAAAAATCCTTTTTTTATAACACACTGCTTTGCATGAGGCATTATGGCTAATACTTTTTCAATAGAAGTGTTGCTAAAATCCTGAGATCCTGAAGAAAAATTATGTTGCAGTTCTGCGGCAACATCCTTTTTATCAAACCCCTCAAAAGTATCAAACAGATATAGCGTACGTTCGGGAAAATACTGATTGATATAGCGCGCAAATTTGCCTTTATAAACTCCCAACTCAGCTACTGCACCTTTCAGCTCTTTTTTGTTGATCTCTTCAGCAACAAGTTCCAGCGTAGCCAATCTTATATGATCAAGATAATTTCTGTCGATATTTCTTTTTCTGTTCAAATAATTCAGTGAATTATTAATAACAGTTTTTTGCCTATTGAAAAAAGTACCAAATAAATAATTAAACCCTTGAATCCACTT
>DATHNB010000361.1:0-4213 GCA_035486495.1 Ferruginibacter sp.
TGTAATTCCTTATTCCAATTTCAAGTTCAAAACATTATACTATGATATCGTGTATAAAAAACCTGCACTTGATCTGAAAGAAGGTACTTTTTTTACACATATCAATGGATACGCCATTAAAGTTGGCAAAAAAGATCCTGATGGAAAAACTATCCATAATGTGATCATCTACGAACAGAACAACCCATTACAGGACAATACTATATTAGCAGAGAAAGGTGTAATGACAACTTCTGACGATAAACAATTCCTGGAATTCACTCTACAAAATGGCGTACGCTATCAGGAAACAGGCAACTACTATGATACGGCTACGGAGTTTACTCAGATGAGTTTTAAAGAATATAAGAAACTAATAGATTTGTCTTCTTTAAAAATGATGAACACTTCTGACAGTGCGTTTAAGAAAGATCAGAAATCTTTTAGCGTGCATGAATTAAATTATACCAGAGACTCTCTAATAAAAGAGAACGATTCAGCTAGTCGGAAAGTATATAGGCAGTTTGCTACACAAATTCATTACAATAATATTCCTGATAGCATCTGGAAAAAAGTTGCCTCTATCCCTGCAACAAAAGAAAAGAACTTTCTTAACCTGCTACCAGATTCTGCAAAAGTTAGCGTGTATTCGGGTGCCTTTTCTATAGAAGAAGGCATGAGAAATACTTATCAGTTTACAGCAGAAAGTATAAAAGACAGAAAAGAACAGATCCGCACTGTTGATATTGAATGGCATCGTAGATTTTCTTTATCTGCCGCATGCCTGGTTTTATTTTTTATAGGTGCGCCGCTGGGCTCGATCATAAGAAAAGGAGGATTGGGTATGCCATTACTGGTAGCGATCATATTCTTTTTATTATTTTATCTTTTAAATGTATTTGGAGAAAAATTTGTAAAAGAAGATGTATGGCCCCCTTATTTCGGTATGTGGTTCTCTGTAATTATTTTAAGTCCTATTGGAGCGTTCCTCACCTACAAGGCCATGCATGATTCTCAATTATTTAACAAGGAATTTTATACGCGGATGTTTCGAAAAGCGCAACTTTCTTATATTAGCCTTATAAATAAAAAATAGTCATTTAATTTAAAATCTAAACAACACCATCATGAAACCATCATCAAGAAGGAATTTTATCGGTAATGCTACAAAAGCTGGCATTGGAGGAATGTTTGCTCTTCCTGTTATAGGATCTTTAATGTCTTTTACTAATAAGTCGAAAACCGTTGCATCTCCATCAACTATCAAAACCGGTTTTGACCAAACCCCGTTGGCTTATGCATTTAATGCATTGGAACCAAATATTGATGCAGAAACAATGCAAATACATTATACAAAACATGCTGCTGCTTACAGCAAAAATTTAAAAGAGGCCATTGCTGCAGAAAACATAACTGCAACATCTGTTGAGGATATACTCGCTAAGGTTTCTAAATACTCTATAAAGGTTCGTAACAACGGTGGCGGACATTATAACCATGAATTATTTTGGAAATTATTATCTCCAACAGCTACACAACCAAACACTGCTGTATCAGCTGCTATTACGAAAGACTTTGGTTCAATAGATGTATTAAAAAAACAATTTAATGATGCAGCTAAAACAAGATTCGGTAGCGGCTGGGCATGGTTGATCATTACACCTGAAAAAAAATTAGCAATTGCGTCTACGGCAAATCAGGATAATACGATGATGGATATTGCAGAAGTAAAAGGATTCCCTTTATTTGGAATAGATGTTTGGGAACATGCTTACTATCTTAAATACCGTAATCTTAGAGCAGATTATGTTGAAAATTTCTGGAACGTATTGAATTGGGATTATGTGAATGAGAGGTTTAATAGTTTAATGGTTTAATAATTAAATTAATTTGCCGACTTCAATACTGAGCATTCTCAATAAACAGTTAAGCAATAAAACAATTTAACCAAATAAATAGACTCAGCCTTTGTTGAAGAAGTATTATAAATACGACTGCAACAAAGGCTGATAAATTGATAGAACAATCTGGAACAAATATAGTTGTACTATTATTTCATTCAAGTACAACTATCCTATTTAGCAGAATTTTATCGTTAACAAATACAAATGTTAAATAAGATATTGCTGGTAAGTCGGCAATGCGTTAATAATCATTTTCAACTTTACTTATTTTCTTGTCGACTTACCGGCTAATTTCGCACTATAAAAATATTCATCATGCAGGTTTGGAAAGATTATCAAGAAAAAAATAAGGACCGATTTTTAAATGAATTATTGGATCTGCTGCGCATACCAAGTGTTAGTGCAAAAACTGAAAATAAAGCAGACATGATTACCTGCGCCGAAGCAGTAAAACAAAGATTGTTAGAAGCCGGTGCTGATAAAGTAGAAATATATCCGACTCCCGGGCATCCAATAATTTATGGCGAAAAAATAATTGATCCTACGAAACCAACAGTATTGGTTTACGGACATTATGATGTGCAGCCTGCAGAACCACTTGAACTATGGCACAGCGGGCCTTTTGACCCTGTAATTAAAGACGGAAAAATATTTGCACGCGGTAGTTGCGATGATAAAGGACAAGTGTACATGCACATAAAAGCGTTAGAAATTTTAGTAAAAACCAATACACTAACAAACAATATTAAATTTTGCATTGAAGGCGAAGAAGAAATTGGCTCTCCGAATTTGGGCAAATTTGTTCAAACACATAAAGACTTATTAAAAGCAGATTGTGTTTTAATAAGTGATAGTTCAATGATCAGTTTAGACACACCGAGCATTGATATTGGTGTACGCGGATTAAGTTATATCGAATTAGAGATCACGGGACCAAATCGTGACCTGCATAGCGGTGTGTATGGCGGTGCTGTTGCTAACCCAATAACTATTTTAGCAAAAATGATCGCAAGTTGCCATGATGAAAATAACCACATTACTATTCCAAATTTTTATGATGATGTTGTTGTTGCAACTGCAGAAGAAAGAAAATTAATGGCGGCGGCACCTTACGATGAAAAAGAATACGAACAAGATCTGGGTGTAAAAGAATTGTGGGGAGAAAAAGGGTTTACAACAAATGAAAGAACAGGCATCCGGCCAACATTAGAATTGAACGGCATCTGGGGCGGTTATCAGGGCGAAGGCGCCAAAACAGTTTTGCCATCAAAAGCTACGGCAAAAATTTCAGCAAGACTTGTTCCCAATCAATCATCAGAAAAAATAACGGCATTACTATTAAATTATTTTAAAAAAATAGCACCCCCATACGTTACCGTTAGTTCATTCGAACATCATGGCGGCGAACCTTATATGACACCTATTGATAGTAAAGCATACAAAGCTGCTGCTGCTGCAATTAAAGATACATTTGGTAAAGAAGCGATACCTGTTCGTGGCGGTGGAAGTATTCCTATCTGCGCTTTGTTTGAACAAGAACTTGGCATTAAAATAGTATTTATGGGTTTTGGATTAGATAGCGATAATCTGCATAGTCCGAATGAAAAATTCAATTTGGAGAATTTCTATAAAGGCATTGAAACGATTCCTTATTTCCATAAACACTTTACAGAAATGAAATAATATATTTCTATGTAGTGTTTAAAGGGTAAATTTTATTAAAAAAATAATTAATACGTCATCTAAAAACCTTTACTACAAAGATTTTATAGAGTTTTCAACAAAATTTTAATTTTTGAAATAAAACAGTACATTTGTGATGCTCTAATGTTTTAGTATTTCGCTTTTGGCTGATGTAAGCTTTGTTTAAGTCCATTTTCAGTTCATTGTAACAGCTAAGTCATTATGGTTTTTTTTTAATTTAAAAAGTTTATACAATGAACATTTACGTAGGAAATCTAAGTTGGACAATGACCGACGAAGACTTAAGCAATCTTTTCACTCAATTTGGCAGCGTAGGCAGTGCTAAAATTTTGAAAGACAAAATGAATGGCCGTAGCAAAGGTTTCGGTTTTGTTGAAATGGAAGACGAAGAAGCAGCTCGCGCTGCAATCGCCGGCCTAAACGAAACAGAAGTACAAGGTCGTAAATTAATCGTTAACGAATCACAACCTCGTCAAGAAGGCGAAGGCGGCGGCTACAAGAAAAGTGGTGGCGGTGGTTACGGCGGTGGCGGTGGCTACAAAAAAAGCGGCGGTAGCGGTGGCTATGGCGGCGGTGGCGGAAGAAGCAGCGGCGGCGGTTACGGCGGCGGCGGAAGAAGTGGTGGC
>DATHNB010000362.1:0-6106 GCA_035486495.1 Ferruginibacter sp.
GCTCCTAAAAATGGTTTTTTCTTTTACTCTGCTGATGCAATTCCTGAACATTTTAGTTCGCCCAATTTTTTTGTTGATCAGATTCATATACCGATTAGTCAAATAGATAATTCTGTATTGGATTTAAACGGATATTTAAAGTATATGAATGGCCAAGTTGATTCATTCTTCTTCATAACTAAAGACGGTTTTTTTAGAGAAGGTGAAAATTTTGATTTTAATTCAAATGAATTAAAATCATTAAAATTTAAAACAAGTTCTCTAAATGAGAAGATGTCTAAATCTAAATTAAATACTGAAAATCCAGATGAATTAGTTGTTAAATATGGCGCCGACACATTCCGCATGTACGAAATGTTCCTCGGCCCGGTAGAACAAAGCAAACCATGGGATACAAAAGGTATTGAAGGTGTGCATCGTTTCTTACGCAAATTATGGCGCTTGTTTAATGATGATATAAAAGGTAAAGTGTGGACAGATGAAAAAGCTACAGATGCAGAATTAAAAATTTTACACCGTACCATTAAAAAAATTGAAGAGGACACGGAACGTTTTAGTTTCAATACCGCAGTAAGTACATTCATGATCTGTGTAAATGAACTGGCGGAGGCAAAGTGCAGTAAAAAAGAAATATTGCAACAAGTATTGATTTTGCTAACTCCTTACGCCCCGCATATTGCAGAGGAATTATGGCACCAGTTGGGTAACACAACAAATATCATTGATGCAGCCTATCCAATATTCGATGGTAAGTATTTGATAGAATCCGATAAAGAATATCCTATTTCTATCAATGGTAAAATGCGCACTAATATTAATATTTCTTTATCTGCTTCGCAGGAAGAAGTAGAAAAAATTGTATTGGCAAATGAACACATTCAAAAATGGACCGAAGGCAAAACACCTAAGAAAATCATTTTTGTGAAAGGTAAGATGGTGAATATTGTTGTGTAAGTTTCACGCAAAGCGAAATAAGTTAGAGAAGCCGCAAGTTTTACTTTGCGGCTTTTTTATTTTAACATCATTTGGGAATAATTTTTGTTGTAATTTAAAGCATGAGCAATATAAATTATAACGCACTCGCAACAGATTGGATTGATGCATGGAACAAGCGTGACATTGATCGAATAATGAATCATTATGCTAATGATGTTGAATTCCATTCTCCAACAGTAAATAAAAGGTGGAACATTACTGAAGGTAAACTTATAGGCAAAGAAAAACTCAAACAACACTTTCTAAAAGGCTTTGAAGAAATGCCGAATTTACATTTTGAATTCATTAATGTTGTTGAAGGAAAAAACAGCGTAACAATAAATTATAAAAGAGAAAACGGACAACTAGTATCGGACTATGTTGAGTTTGATGAAAATGGTAAAGGTAAATTAGTGAAGGCTTATTATCATCCGAAATAGTTTCTTACAAAGCAATAAATTAATTAATACAAAAGCCGCAAAAAAACTTCGCGGCTTTTGTATTTTATCTTTTCGCCTTAGCGAGGGAATTAACCGATAGAGATATTATTCTTTTTGCCTTTTTTATCAAAGCCAATCGCAATTTTTCCTAAAGTTGTCATATCACCTGTAGGATCAATAATAACTTCTTCATTATTTTTATTGTGCTGTACCAATGTGTGTTGCACTTTTTCGTTGTTATTGCTGATGATCACATCTACATGCACAGAATTTTGTGCAAGTGTAATATCATCCATCGCATTTTTATTTTTATATCCCAAGTGAGACAGGCAAACTACCAAGTTGCAGTTTTTTTGTTTTTTTAAGTAAGTAGCCAGCATATTAATTTCTTCAACAGGATCTTTGTACGTAACTGTACTTGCAGCAGTGTTTGATACATTGCTCATATCAGTTCCCGCGCCAATAATTCCTATCTTAATATCTCCTTTGTAAATAATTTTATATGGCTCAATTTTTTTGCTAAAGCCGCTGTTGTTAAAAGCATAATTACTTGCCACCATCGAAACAGCTGTGTTATCTTTTTCTTCCAGATCAATATTGCCAGGTAACATTGCATCGTAACCTGCACTTTGCATTAACGCTAAGTTTTTATTACGAGCATGTTTGTTATTGGCAAATGATGTAACATTTACCGCATCTAATAAAACAGTATTGCCAAATTCCTTTTTTAAAGCAGACATGGTGTTTACAGCTTTATCAAAATTTGTTGTGTAAGAATTGCTGGTATGCAATAATAGTACACTGCTGTTATCATTAGTTGTTAAAGCGGCGGACGCTAAAGATCCGAACGGTTTGGTTGCTAATAATGCAACAGTTGCAAGGCCACTTTTTACTATAAAATCTTTTCTCGAATTCATATTTCAGTAGGATTTAAATTATTTATAAATATATTTATTCCTTGTAAAACTCAAACCCAAGGTACTATTTGAATTTTACATTCCAAACAAAAAATAAAATCAACACAATAAAATAATTTTGTTGCTATCTAAAAAATAACCAAACTAATTTAACTATCAAATAGTTACACCAAATGAATATCGGCATTTTATATCCACGCTCTAAAGCACATCCAAGCTTACTACCAGATTTTATGGATGGCATAAAAGCTTCGCTTAAACAAGAATTGTCGGAAGGTACCATGCAACTTTTTTCTGAAAGCATCGGCTTCGGCGCAGCAGAAAAAGAAGTATACGAGAAAGCAGAAAAATTATTAGTCCTTGAAAATGCAGATATTTTAATTGCATATGTAGACATGAGAGTTGCGCCAATACTGGCACCGCTGATGCACGCATCGGGCAAATTATTAATTTTAGTAAACGCCGGCGCTAATTATCCGGATAACTGGATACCTCAGCCCGGAACAATTTATTTAACCTTGCAACATGCATTTGCAAGTTGGCTCACAGGTTCTTTGGCTGGAAAAATGAAAAATAAAAATGGAGTCTTTGCCACTACGTTTTTCGATTGCGGCTACCTGCATAGTGCCGCTATGATAAAAGAATTTACAGTGGCCGAAGGCAATATTGTTTTCAATTATATAAACAAACAGGCATATGATAACCAGTTTGAAATAAAACAACTAACTGATTTTTTAGCGGCGAATAAAAATGCTGAAAATTTATTGTGTGCTTTTGATTCTTTGCCCGCTTCGCTTTTTTATAAATTATTAAGTGAATCTGAACAGGCCAGCTCACTACATCTTTTTGCAACACCAATGATGTTAGAACCAGACGCACTCAAAGGTATCGGCGAAGGTTTTCCATTTTCAATTGACGGACATGTCCCATGGATAGCATCGCAAAATAATGATGGCAATAAAATTTTTAAAGAAGTATATAAAGACAAAACAAAAAGAGATCCGTCAATTTTTGCTTTACAAGGATGGGAAACAGGTTTGGTATTGAAGCAAATTTTTATCGACTGCAAAACATATTATATCGATGGCAATAAAATTACTGATCATCTTGCAACAATACAAATTGATGGGCCAAGAGGTGAAATGAAATTCAATAAAGAGACCCATTATTTTTTTACGCCTGTGCATAAATGTTCTTTAAAAAACAACACAGCAAATCTTGAATCGGAATGGATAAATAATATAGATGATAAATGGAAAGCATTTACTGCTATAGAAAACAGCAGCAATTCTGCAGGTTGGTTAAATACTTATTTATGTTACTAAAAAATGGCTGAGATAAAAGCAATATTATTATGTAGTACTAGGTTTGCTATTCCTGCTTTGCAGGAGATGGCATTTTTTAATCAGTTAGCTGCAATAGTTATTCCATCAAAAAATAGTGCGATGATAGAACAGGTACAGTCTGTTTTAAACGGTATTACAATTCCGATCGTATTAGTTGACCGTGATAATTTTGAAGAGAAGATCATCCAGGCAATACAGCAGTATAATGTCAATCTTGGCTTAATGATGACATTTAGTTTTCGCTTACCGAAGTCTGTATATGAACTTCCCGCAAAAGGTTTTTTTAATTTTCATCCTAGCCCGCTACCGGCATATCGTGGCGCTGATCCTATCTTTCAACAAATAAAAAATAAAGAACAAACCGCAGGAGTAACCATTCATAAACTTGATGAAAACTTTGATACAGGCGCAATCGTACAAAAAGAAATAATTAAAATTGAACCCACCGATACTTATGGAATTTTAACGAGTAAGCTTTCGCATGTTGCTGCAAAAATTGCAAGGGTATTAATAAAGATGATCAGTTTTGATATTGATATTCCTTCAAAAATGCAGGATGAATCTGTAGCCTCATCTTTTAAAAAACAATCTGCCAATGATATAATAATAAATTGGAAAGAGATGGATGCAACAACAATTATAGCATTGATCAACGCCTGCAATCCATGGAACAAAGGTGCTGTAGCAAAACTCAATAATAAAATAATTCGTTTAGTTGAGGCTGAAAAAATAGGAGGAAGTAATGAAATTTTAATCCCCGGAAGAATATTTTCCATTTCAAGTAATGGTTTATTTATTACGACAATAAATAGTGAAGCAATTAGTGTGAATATCATTTATACAGATGAAGGATTTTTGGGTACCAAACAATTCAACAAAATCGGGTTATTGGCTGGCAATCAGTTCGATATACTTTAATCATATACATTAATATATATTTTCATATTAATTAATTGTTACTAAAACTGCTTTTTCTATCCGTTTACAGGTATTTTATTATATTTTTGGCGAGATTTTCGACCTATAAAGATTTATAACCTACCAAAACCCGTGATATATGGCACAACCGTATGTTGGCGAAATAAGAATATTTGCCGGAAACTTTGCCCCATCAGGCTGGGAATTCTGCAACGGCCAACTTTTAAGCATAGCAACAGATTCGGCTTTATTTAACCTTATAGGCACTACCTACGGTGGAGATGGCCAAACTACTTTTGGCTTACCAAATCTTCAGGGTCGTTTTCCAATTCACCAAGGTGGCTCATACGTGCAAGGCGCTCTAGGTGGGGCAGCAACTGTAACATTAACAACTCAGCAAATACCATCGCACACGCATACTGTTGCCGCATCCAACAATGGGGTAAGTGATCTGGCAATCAATAATTACTTTGCGGCTTCTCCAAGCGGTAAGCCATATGCATCAACGCCTTCAACAGTTAATATGAACAGTGCATCTATAGAACCGGCAGGTGGAAGCCTGCCACATGATAACATGATTCCATATATAGCAGTGAGCTATATTATTTCATTATTTGGAATATACCCGACACAATAATAAATAGTTAGTGGATAAGATCAATAATGATAATTATATCAAAATCAAACAGTTTAATTTTTTAGGATCAATTATTTAAATCAAAAAAATGGCACAACCGTTCTTATCAGAAATAAGAATATTTTCTTTTTCATTTGCACCAACAGGTTGGGCAATGTGCAATGGACAAACCTTAGCTATTAACCAAAACGCAGCATTATTTGCATTGATTGGTACGTTTTATGGAGGTAATGGAACAACCAGTTTTCAGCTTCCAAACCTGCAAGGTAAAGTTGGTTTACACATGGGCAGTACTTTTACAATAGGCGAAACAGGCGGCGAGGCTAGCCATACAGTTTTGCAAAATGAAATGCCCCAACATAATCATCTCGTACAAGCAAGCGGTAATGGACCCAATGAATCTACCCCACTCAATAATTATTGGGCAAGCAATACTGGTTTTAAACCGTATGCAAGTTCTGCAAGTGAAACAATGAACGCTGCAGCTTTAGGTGCAACGGGAGGTAGCCAGCCACATCAAAACATGTCGCCATACCTGGTATTGAATTTTTGCATTGCGCTGGTAGGGATTTTTCCATCACGTTAGTTAAAATTAAATAAAAATAAAAACATTATAAATGGCAGATCAATTTCTAGCAGAGATAAGAATATTTCCATTCAATTTTGCACCTACAGGTTGGGCAATGTGCAATGGTCAAATATTGGCTATTTCGACCTATACGGCGGTTTTTTCATTGGTTGGTATTAACTATGGTGGTAATGGTACATCTAATTTTGGTTTGCCAAACCTTCAAAATGCTGCTCCGCTCCATTTCGGAATTGGACCAGGCGGAACATATAGTGTGGGGGAATCTGGTGGGGAACAATCTGTTA
>DATHNB010000363.1:0-2336 GCA_035486495.1 Ferruginibacter sp.
ATCACATCCTTCTGACGCGCAAGAAAACTATATGGATTATTAAAACGAAAATCTTTTTCTAAACGAACATGATTGTAATAAGTACTACGTTCAAATTTTCCACTACAAACTCTTAAAAATGCAATTCTATCTCTATGTTTAGGATCAAGGTTAGCATGTATTTTAAAAATGAATCCGCTGAATTTATCTTCTTGCGGTTCTACATCTCTTGTTGTGGTATGTCTTGGTCTTGGTGTTGGTGCAATTTGAATAAATGTATCCAGCATTTCCTTTACACCGAAATTATTTACGGCACTTCCAAAAAATACGGGTGCTATTTTGCCGCTCAGATAATCCGCTGTCGTTAATTGTCCATACACGCCATCTATTAATTCAACGTCTTCTCTTAATTGAGAAGCATCCCTATCTCCTATTTTTTTATTTAAAATATCCTGGCTCAGATCTGTGATTTCAACTACATCTTCATCATTTGCTTTTGTTCCTGCAGTAAATAATACCAGGCTTTTTTGACGCAGATCGTACACGCCTTTAAAATCTTTACCACTGTTGATAGGCCATGTCATTGGATGTAGCTGGATCTTTAATTCATTTTCTATTTCTTCCAGTAATTCAAATCTATTCTTACCATCACGATCCATTTTATTGATAAAAACTATCACCGGCGTTTTACGCATGGCAATAACTTCCATTAATCTGCGTGTTTGAGGTTCTACCCCATTTACACTGTCAATTACCAATACAACGCTATCTACCGCGGTTAAAGTTCTGTAAGTATCTTCTGCAAAGTCTTTATGTCCGGGTGTATCTAAAAGGTTTATTAAATGACCATCATATTCAAATGTCATAACGCTTGTTGCCACACTGATACCACGTTGTCTTTCAATTTCCATGAAATCACTCGTGGCATGTTTTTTTATTTTATTACTTTTTACAGCTCCTGCAGTTTGTATGGCACCACCAAATAACAGGAATTTTTCTGTAAGCGTAGTTTTACCGGCATCCGGGTGAGAGATGATGGCGAATGTTTTGCGTTTGTTTATTTCGTTGATGTATTTCATTCTTCGTAACTATGAACCAAAATTGAGGCGCAAAGGTAAGGTTTGTTAAGTGAAAAAATGAGTCATTTTTAAAGCTGAGGGCGTATTCTACGCTTCGGTAAAAGCTCAATATTGGTATGTCGCTGAAGTGAGTGACACAACGATGTTGATTAGTATTCCTACAGCTGATAAAATAAATAATCCTCGGCCAGTTTTAATGCAGCAATCAATCAAGTTGACTTAATTTTGAGCTATGCGTAAATCGCTTAACATATTAGGTAATTCTTTACGACTCACGATTCAGGAATTAAAGGTTAATAAACTAAGAACCTCGCTTAGTTTTATCGGTGTGGCGTTTGGTATTTTCTGCATCATTGGTGTGTTAGCGACCGTTAGTAGTTTGCAGAGAAATATTCAGAATCAAGTAAATACTTTAGGCAGTAATACTATTTATATTGATAAATGGGAATATGCTGGTGGGCCGGATAAACCGATGTGGAAATATCGTGCAAGGCCGATCATGAAATATGATGAAGTTGCGTTGATTAAACAACGTTCACAATTATTGGCTGATGCAAGCTATCTGATGCGTTATAATAATACGATAGGATACGGTAACAATGTTCTTGAAAACGCTGTAACATATGGTATCACTGAAGATCAGACAAATGTACAGCCATTGCAAATTAGCGAAGGCAGATATATTTCGTCTGCTGAATTTGCAAGTGGTAGTGCAGTTGTATTAATTGGAAATGATAATGCGGAAAAATTATTCGGCTCTCCGGAAAAAGCTTTGAATAAAACATTGGATATTATTGGTGGCAAAAAAGCAACAATAGTCGGCGTAATAAAAAAAGAAGGGAAAAATTTTATTGGCTGGGATTATGATAACTGCATTATGTTGCCTTACAAATGTGCAAAGCAAATGATCAAGGAAGATCAAAGTAATCCTGTTATTATTGCTAAAGGAAAAACAGGTGTTACAACGGCAGCATTAAAAGATGAATTGGAAGGTATTATGCGACAGGTACGCAGGTTAAGTCCTACGCAAGAAGATAATTTTTCTTTAAATAGTGTAGAAGCATTTAGTAAAGCAATTGATGGTTTATTTGGTACTGTTGATGTTGTTGGTGGAATGATTGGCATTATTAGCTTGATAGTTGGCATGTTTGGTATTGCCAATATTATGTTTGTTACAGTAAAAGAAAGAACGGCTGTTATCGGATTAAAAAAAGCGATCGGTGCAAAAAGTAGTAGCATTTTATTCGAATTTTTAATGGAGGCTACCATTCTTTGTTT
>DATHNB010000364.1:0-3738 GCA_035486495.1 Ferruginibacter sp.
TTTGACGCGAGTAAACATTTGCAACGAATTGGTGTTGTTAACCAAACTACAATGTTGGCAAGTGATACACAAGGCATTGCAGATTTTTTAAAACAGGTAATGATAAAAAAATTCAGTCTTACTGAAAGTACGATCGAAGAACGTTTTGCAGATACAAGAGATACTTTATGTTATGCGACAAATGATAACCAGACAGCAGTCTATGGATTATTACAAACTCCTGCAGACCTTGCCATCGTTGTTGGCGGTTACAACAGCAGTAACACTTCTCACCTTGTAGAATTAT
The DNA here is from genome assembly GCA_035486495.1 of Ferruginibacter sp. GTDB lineage: Bacteria > Bacteroidota > Bacteroidia > Chitinophagales > Chitinophagaceae > Ferruginibacter. The sequence goes on from DATHNB010000364.1 coordinate 287, forward strand.
GCGAAGAAAAGCTACCCACCTATTTTATTAATTCCGAAGAAAAAATAATTTCTCCCAATGAAATATTACATTATAATTTTCATACAAAAAAAGAAATTACAACGAGCGATTTTTTACCTGCAACCAAACCAGTAAAAATATTATTGACCAGTGGCGCAAGTTGTCCCGATGCTTTGGTAGAAGGTGTAATTACGAAACTAGCCACATTCTTTAAAGCTGAACAAACCATAGACAATCTCTTAAAAACGCTTTTGTAAGGCCTATTTGAAGCAACTTTGATTATTTTGGGATTTAGCTAAGTTGAGTATATTTGCAGCCAACAAATTATTACAGACAAATTTTCTGTAATTAAAAAATTCACCATCTGATGAGCATCAATAAATTCAAGAAATTTGTACCTGAATTCGCTATTATTTCTATAAAAAAATCCGTTTTCCTTTTACATAAAATAACAGAAAAATTCTTCGCCGGCGGTGTTATTAATAAATATGATTACGAAACGATCGAAGTCATAAAAAAAACGCTGACAAAAAAATCAAACTGGGTAGATATTGGTGCCCACAAAGGCCATATTTTGAGAGAGCTGTTAAGCGTTGCACCCAATGGCAGTAGTTTTGCTTTTGAACCTATTCCTAATTTATATAAAGGGTTGCAAAGTAAATATGGTAAAAAAGTAAAAGTATATGACACTGCTTTGTCAGATCAAAAAGGAGAAAAAACATTTACACTTTTTGTAGATAGACCAGCTTTTAGCGGATTTAATAAACGTGCAATAGAAGGAAATTATGTAACTGAAACTTTAGTCGTAAAGGTTGATAGATTAGACAATATTATTGATCCATCTATTCATATTGATCTCATTAAAATAGATGTTGAAGGTGCCGAAATGGAAGTTTTAAAAGGTGCTGAGAGAATATTAAAAAACAGTAAGCCAATTGTACTATTTGAATTTGGAGTAGGTGGTATCGGCGCTTATGATACGACTCCGGAAATGATGTATGATTATTTAACAGATTGTGGATTGGTACTATCAACCTTAGAGCAATTTCTAAAACAGAGACAACCCTTTAACAGAATTGAGTTTGTAGGACAATATACTAAAACGTATAACTATTTCTTTATTGCCTACGATCAACATAAGAAATACTTTTAAGATCTTTTAAAAAAATTGATCTCTTCATTAAGATCAATATAAGTATGCTCCTGTTGGAGTTTAGTAACTTTATCTAAATTGGTTTGCAGAAATTTTTTGTGCTGCGCAGAAGTTGGATTAAACGGCTTATGACTTTTTGCCGCATTAATAATATTAATCTCTTTCATTAATTGCTGCGCTTTTTCATCAATACAGGTTGTAATAAATTTTTCCCAGACATAGTTGGTAGCCGAGTAATTAGGATGTACCATATCCTCTGCATAAAAACGATAATCACGCAGATCATCGATCACTAATTCGTATGCAGGAAAATAAAATGCTTTTTTATAATTATCCACTAATTGATGTACCGCTTGTATCAACATTGCTTTACTTCTGTTGTTCTCTACAAATCCATCACGCAAATGACGCACAGGACTGATGGTGAAAATCACTTTTATGTTAGGGTTAAATGCAAACAACTTTTCTATAGTATCTTGTAACATACCCGCAACTTCATTCGCACTTAATAATTTTTTATTGAATTTATCCGTAGGCACTTTATGGCAATTGGCTACTACGTCTTTATTTTCCAATTCATACACAAATGCTGATCCTAATGTGATCAATATCCAATCGGCCTTCTTTAAAAAAGCATGTGCTGCTTGTTGCGATTGATTAATAACAGCAAGACAAGTTGCTTTATCAGGATTAGAAAACCGACTATGATGCTGCCAGCTGTTCCAGCTTTCATTTTGATAAAATAGTTCTTCTTCTTTGTATTGTTTATTTTCTATATAAGACTGTAGTGATGTAGCGATGCTTACCGGATTAAATAAAATTCCGTTAGGATTCTCCTGTACCGAAAATTTAAGTTGTCTTAATTTATTACCAATGTTTTCTGTAAAACAAGAACCTATCAGCAATAATTTCTGATGATGCTCAATTTTTACCGAAAATGGTTTGGGATCAAAATTTAGGTGAAAATCCATCTGACGAAGTTAATTCATAATTGAAAACTCAAAAAACAATAAATCAAATCTCAAAGTATATAAAATGTTTTTGCTTTTTTTGTAATTTGATTTATTGTTTTTTGGGTTTTCAGTGTTACACAAATATTTCAGCAGCCATTATGCTACACTGCCTCAATGCTTCCATATCTAAATTGTTCTCCAAAGCATGTTCTTTAAAATAAGGTATCATCAGCTCTGTATCCATGTTACCAACCAGTTCATCACCCGCCATCGGACAACCACCAATACCTTTTAGCGCACCATCAAAACGTTTACACCCTGCGTGCATAGCAGCATCCAGCTTTTGTTTCCAATTTGCTGATGTTGAGTGTAAATGCGCCCCTATTTCTACATTAGGATAATAAGGAATAAGCGTAGATAATATAGAAGATATTTGATGAGGTGTTGCCAACCCCACTGTATCAGCCATTGATATAATTTCAATATCTCTTTCAATCATTTGTTCTACCCATTCCAAAACAATTGCTTCATTATATACATCTCCATAAGGATTACCAAATCCCATTGATATATAGATGACCAGCTTCTTTTTATTTTTAACGCAAAGGTTTTGTATCGCTTCTACGGTCTGTAAAGATTGTTCAATACTGCTATTGGTATTTCGTTGTTGAAAAGTAGGTGAAATAGAAAATGGAAATCCCAGGTAACTTATTTCATCATACAGAACAGCCTCTTCAGCACCACGTACATTGGCAACGATCGCTAATAATTTAGTATTGGAATTGGAAACTTGTATTTTGGCTATCACCTCTTTTGTATCCGCCATTTGAGGAATCGCTTTGGGTGAAACAAAACTGCCAAAATCAATTGTATCAAATCCTACCTTCAATAAAGCATTTATATAAGCTACCTTTTTTTCTGTAGAAATAAAGTATGGCCATCCCTGCATTGCATCACGTGAACATTCAATTAATTTGATCGTATTATATAACTTATTATTATCGTTCATTCTAAACCTACAGTTTTCTGTTACTTTTTGTTTTTACTTATAACTTTTACTTTAAACCCTACTGTAATTTATCAATAAAAAACGGCAGCACAATTTATTTGTACTGCCGTTTGTAAGAATATAAACCGATTAGTTAAGTGCTTTTAATTTAGCAGTATACATAGCCGCTTTTGGAGCGTCCTTCTTCGCTTCGTAAATGCTTTCCAAAATGATCATGCTTGCTTTATAATTTTCCTTTTCAGCAGCTTTTAATGATGGTAATGAACTGTAATAATTATATGCTACCTGCGCATAAGGAATACAATCATTCATATCAGCCAAAGCTCCTGCATTGAGC
>DATHNB010000365.1:0-6072 GCA_035486495.1 Ferruginibacter sp.
ATAGCAAGATCTTATTAGAAAAAAGTTTTTTGCTCATACAAAAAGCTGGGTATGTTATTATAAATATTGATAGCACACTTTGTTTACAAGCTCCTAAAATAAAGGATTATGTCCCACAAATGCAACAAGCAATAGCAAGTATACTTTCTCTAGAAATAACTGATATTTCTATTAAAGCAACCACAACTGAAAAAATGGGATTTGTTGGTAGAGAAGAAGGTCTTGTAGCCTACGCTACAGTACTTTTGCAAAAAAATAAGTAACATTCATTTATTCCAATTATAATATATCAACCAGTAACCAATATATTAATTAATACTTTTGCGCGTATGCAGCCTATTACTTTAAAGATCATCAACAAATCAGCTAACCCTTTACCATCGTATGCAACAGAAGGATCTGCAGGAATGGATCTTAGGGCAAATTTATCAGAGACTATAACTTTACAATCGCTTGAACGTACATTAATACCTACAGGACTATCAATTGAATTACCTGAAGGATATGAAGCTCAGGTTCGTCCCAGGAGTGGCCTTGCGATAAAACAAGGCTTAACATGTTTAAATACTCCCGGAACAATTGATAGTGATTACAGAGGCGAGATAAAAGTGATATTGATCAACCTTAGTAATGAAGCACAAACAATACAACATGGGGACCGTATTGCACAAATGGTAATAGGCAAAGTTGCAAAGGCTGATCTAATTGAGGTACAGTTTTTGAATGATACACATCGCGGAGAAGGCGGTTTTGGACATACAGGTAAAGTATAGGCTGGTAAGCATTCAACATTAACAAATTAAGATGATAACAAGTAAGATAAGAACAGAAAAATTTGCATTCTTTTTTTTAGCAGCGATAATAAGTGTAATGATTTTTAGTTGTCGTTCTGCACGAACAATACACACGGCCATTGATAAAAAAGACCTCACAAAAAAGCAATCAGCTGCCGATTCTATCCGAACTATAAAAGAAACAATGAATGCCATCCAAAGCAGGCATATTGATTTCAAAACTTTTTCTGCCAAAATAAAAGTTGACTACGAGGATAGCAGAGGGTCTCAACCAGGTATAACGGCGTATGTACGTATCATAAAAGATAGTATGATATGGGTTTCTATGTATGCTACCGTTTTTAATATCGAAGCTTTTAGGGTCTTAATAACAAAGGATAGTGTATTTGTGTTAGATAAACTTAATAAAGAAGCTCATCTCCGGTCATTTGATTATTTGCAGGAAACAACTGAAATACCTTTTGATTTTAAGACACTACAAGATCTTCTTGTTGGTAACCCTATTTATTTTAATACGCCTATTACATCATACAAAATGATAGATAATAAAATCTTATTAGCTACTGCAGGTAAATATTTCAAACATTTACTAACGTTAAATAGCCAGGATACATTGATATTGCATAGCAAACTGGATGATGTTGATATCAATCGTAATAGAACCGCAGATATTACTTATGATAATTATGAAGACAAGGACAACGTTGATTTTGCGACCTATCGCGAAATAACTGTTTCGGAAAAAAATAGATTAGATGTACGACTCAATTTTAAACAATATGAGTTTAACAAAGATTTGTCTATCTCCTTTTCTATCCCGCAAAATTACAAGCGTAAATAAACGTTAATTATACACAAGTTGTTAATTACTACGACACTGAAATAGCTCCTAGTAGTGTACTTTTGCAAATCTTGTAAACTAAGCCAATGATCAGGATTTTTTTTATTTTACTTTCTACAGTTTTATTAAGTACTACGGTATCGGCACAAAAAGGTGGTGATCAGCAAGAGCTAGAAAAAGAGCGCCAGCAACTTAAAGCCGAGATAGACCAAACACAGCAACAGCTTGATGAAAATAGACAATCTACTAAAGTAAGCAGAAGAGATCTTGCAATAATTAATGAAAATTTAGACAAACAAGAAAGGGTACTTAAAAATGTAAATAAAGAATTAAGTGGTATAGATAATAACATTACTACCTCGCAAAGAGATGTAAGGAAAATGTCTTTTTTACTAGATACCCTTAAGCAGGAATATACCAATAGTATGATCTACTCATACAAAAACAGAAGTAATGTTGACTTCTTAAACTTTATTCTTTCAGCTTCCAGTTTTAACGATGCTATCAAAAGAATTACCTATCTGAAAAATTACAGAAGTTACAGAGAACTGCAGGGGGAAAATATTATTCGAACTCAAAAATTATTAAAGGGTCGTATTGATGAATTAGCTACGAATAAAGCGAAGAAGAGCGCTGTGTTAGAAACTCAGAGTAAAGAAATTGATATATTGGCTGATCAGCAAAAGCAAAAAAACGATATCGTACAAAAATTAAAAGCACAAGGATATCAGCTCAATAATGAAATTGCAGACAAGCAGAAACAAATGAGAAAAGTGAGCGCAGCTATTTCTGCCGCTATTAAAAAAGCACAGGATGATGCGCGAAGAGAAGCTGCTAAAACTGCTGCAGATAAAGCTGCTGCAGACAAGGCGGAAGCAAAAAAAGAAGCAGAAGCCGCAAAGAAATTAGCAGCAGAAAATCCCACAGCTACACCAATCCCTGTAAAACCTGTTAAACCCAAACCTGAACCTGTAAAACAGGAAAGTGTTTTGTTAAACCCAACGAATATTGCCACTAATGCAAGCTTCGAAAAAAACAAGGGCCATTTGCCATGGCCAGTAGACCGAGGGTCGATATTAATGCATTATGGTAACAATAAAGAAGGTAACGGCGTAGTGATTAATATCTCCTGTACTTCAATTGGTGCAGAGATTGGCACCCCTGTCAAAGTAATATTTGACGGTGTTGTCTCTGCTGTTAGAAATGCAGATGATATTCAGATCGTGATCGTTCAGCATGGTAAATATTTTAGCACGTACAGTAATCTTGGCGATGTTAATGTTCACAAAGGCGATGCTGTTAAAACCGGAGAAGTTATTGGAAAAGTCCAGGCCAATGATGATGGTAATGGTGCTATTGATCTATATATCAGCAATGAAACAAGTGATCTTAATCCTGAATTATGGCTAAGAAGATAATTAGTTGATCAACTGATGATAAAGTTTTACATATTGTGGAACTATATTATGTATATCAAATTTCTTAGCCTGAGCTAATGCATTCGCTTTAAATTGTTTGGTGGTTGCTTCATCTTTAAAAATAGATAATGCATTCTTACACATATCTTCTATATCTCCCACATTACTCATAAATCCTGAATAACCATTAATATTTATCTCCGGTAAACCTCCGGCGTTAGTTGATATTACAGGCACTTCAGCAGCCATTGCTTCCAATGCAGCTAATCCAAAACTTTCATACTCACTTGGTAAAATAAAAAGATCAGCTATCGGCAAAATATCTTCCATTTGCTCTTGCTTACCTAAAAATTTAATACTCTCGATCCCCACACAATCACGACAAATAGATTCAACATAGGGTCGTTCGGGGCCATCTCCCAATAATAATAATCGGGAAGGCATCTGTTCATTTATTAATAAAAAAGTTCTTACTACATCATCTACCCTTTTTACTTTTCTAAAATTAGATGCATGCACAATTATTTTTTCTCCTTTAGGTGCAATCAATTTTTTAAACGCGTCTACAGGTTTTCTATTGAAACGTTTAACATCTACAAAATTGTGGATCACTTCGATCTCTTTTTCGATCGAAAAATTCTTATAGGTTTCATCCTTTAGATTGTGTGATACCGCAGTTAAGATATCACTTTCATTCATCGAGAATGTTACAACCGGACTGTATGTTTTATCTCGCCCAACCAAAGTAATATCGGTACCATGCAAGGTTGTAATTACAGGAATATGTTTGCCTTGCTTTGCTAATATTTGTTTAGCCATATAAGCTGCAGACGCATGAGGGATGGCATAATGCACATGTAACAACTCGATGTTATGATTGATCACAACATCTACCATTGCACTTGCTAATGCAGTTTCGTATGGAGGAAAATCAAAAAGAGGATACTCCGGCACCCTAACTTCATGATAAAATATGTTAGCATGAAAACCGCCTAAACGAACCGGTTGCTGATAAGTAATAAAGTGAATATTATGTCCGCTATCAGCTAAAGCCTTACCTAATTCTGTTGCCAATACACCACTTCCACCAAAAGTAGGGTAACACACAATGGCTATATTCATTAGTATATATTAAATATTAAAGAGATGAAATATTAAATTGATGTTTATCGATGCAATTTACCTATTTCTTTTTTGATTTAAGAATACCAAACTGTTATATATATAAAATTGCTAAGTTTGTAAAAACAAAACCTATGCGAAAAACAGGATCGATCATACTTTTAATAATACTATTTACGCTTGCAGGATTTTTATATTACCGATATTATTTTGTTTTTGGAGAAGGCGTTAAATCCGGACAATTAAACTATTTGGTTAAAAAAGGTTACATCTTTAAAACTTATGAAGGGAAATTGATCCAGCAGGGATTTCGTTCTGAAGCATTAGGATCAGTTCAATCCTACACATTTGAATTTTCTGTAGTAGATCCAAACGTTGCACAAAAATTAATGGAAAATAGCGGAAAGGAATTTGATTTGCATTATAAAGAATATGTAGGCACATTGCCTTGGCGCGGCGTTACACCCTTCATTGTAGATAGTATTGTTTCGATGAAAGAAGTTAAGGAGTGATTGAATATGTAAAATTGAATATTTAATATTAAAACTATCGGAAGATCAATATTAAATATAAAATCTTCAATATTAAATACCTGCTACACAGCTAATAATAAAAATATAACCGGCTTTTTATGAAAGTCGGTTTTTTCTTTTCTCCAATCGCTAACTGTCTTGGTTTTCACGTATTCGTTAGCAGAAGTTAATTCTGCGGCAATACAAATTTTTGTGGTAGACTTACAAGTCTTTAGTAATACTTCTATCAATTGATTATTACGGTAAGGCGTTTCTATAAAGATCTGCGTGCAATTTTTCTTTTGAGATTCGATCTCTAATTCTTTGATCTGTTTTAGACGTTCCGCATTATCAATAGGTAAATAGCCAACAAATTGAAACTGTTGTCCGTTCATCCCGCTAGCCATTAACGCTAACAAGATTGAGCTTGGTCCGACCAGAGGTTTTACAGCAGCATTCATTTGTTGCGCCACATCTATTAATATTTGTCCGGGATCGGCTATACCAGGACAACCGGCTTCACTAATGATCGCTATATTTTTGCCTTCTGCTATTCTTTGTCGGAAAATATTTTTTTGTTCACCCTCTGCTTTATGAATAGTGTGCCATTCATAATCATCAATCACCATTTCTTTGTAAATACTTTTAAAAAAGCGTCTTGCAGTACGTTCATTCTCTGCAAAAATTACCTGGCAATCTTTTATTGAATCAATTATATATAAGGGGATAGTCTGCGTAGCAGCTTCATCTAAAACACAAGGAACCAAATAAACAATACTACTCATACAAATTATTTAAGAAGGAATTCTAATAAAATTCCCTTTCTTATCATGCAAACTCAATGTTGAAGCTACCACTGCATAACTTGGCGCCAATACCCAACCAACTACTAAAAACAAGTGCATCATATAGAAAACGATTCCATTACCGATGGCTAAACCCTGATGCCTGCTAATAAAAGCAACACTTCTTGAAGGAGACATTTTTCTTCTTTCGCAACTATAATCCAACATAGAAAACCCCAGATAATAACACTCCACAAAAAACGCCAGCACCACAGTAGCTAACCCTATAACAGGTATAAATGACAATATTAAAATACTTAATGAATAAACAGTTTGCCATGCCATATTACGAAACGCAATACTGATTCCCCTAAATACATCTTTACAGAATTGAGTAAAGTTGAAAATGTATTCTTTTTTTTCAATGATCGATTCTGTTTTTGCATTCAAGTAAACAAATACGGGGGAAGCAAGTATGAGGAACAGATATTTAAAAAAAGAGAAATAAAACAAGAAAAGTATTAATTGAACTCCTACCCTAACTATCACAAAAATTAGTCCCCAAAAAGTTTCCTTTTGATCCATTAACCAAGGACCGAT
>DATHNB010000366.1:0-4555 GCA_035486495.1 Ferruginibacter sp.
CCATCAATCAAAAATAATAAATAACATTAATTAAAGTCATAAAAGGCCAAAGTTTACCAGTTGGAGAATATCTTATTATAGATCTGGTCTACCATATTAGATATTATCTGTGTATTTAATTGGGTAGCGGCATCATTAAGAGACAAACTAGAGCTATAATCAAAATTACTGGTTACGTCTGCTTCTATATTTTGAGTATTATCTAATGTGTTTTTAAAGATAATATGAAATGTAACAGTTAAACGGTTTTGAGCTGCGCTGGCACCCGATATACCGGTTGTGCTTACTGCGTAATTAGAAACATAACCATTTATATCATAATGTGCGTCATCATCATTTGTCTGGCGCAACCGGGTATTGCTAATGATCTTTTGTTTTAAGGCTTCGGTTAATTGCGGAGCTAATTGAGCATCCACATAAGGAGCCTGGTTCCCCAGCTGATTAACCCTAAAAGTTTTCACTTCGGGAGGAAGAGGAGCAGAATCTCTAAAAGAATATTTGCAGGAAGCATAGTTGAAAACAGCTATAAGCAAAATGCCGAATGCAAGACGCTTAATGCCCACTATCCATATATTGTTTTTTGCATTTCGCATTAAGCGTTCAGCTTTCTTACTCATCAATATCATATTCTTTTAATTTTCTGTACAAGGTTCTTTCACTAATTCCAAGATCGGTAGATGCATCTTTTCTTTTGCCCTTGTGTTTTTTTAATGCTTTAATGATCAGCTCTTTTTCTTTATCCATGATGCTTAACGACTCTTCAATATCCTCATGATGATGAATATCGTGCCCATGATTTTGATTGATGAACACGGGCTGTGTTGGCTGACCGTAATTATTTGATGATGTAACAGGTTTTATTTCTGCTAATTGCGTATCGTTATTATTGTTATAGACAGGTATGTGCTGACCATTACCCGAATTTTGAAATACATCAAAGAACATTTTCTTTAGTTCATTTACATCTTTCTTCATATCAAAGAAAAGCTTGTATAATATTTCTCTTTCGTTCGCAAATTCTTGTTGGCTTACGCCATCTTTCCCTCCTGCTAATACAGGCAACCTGTTTAAATTATTTTCCGGTAAAAATTGTTCTAATTCTTTTGCGGTGATATTTTTATCTGTTGATAGAACAGAAATTTGTTCTGCAATATTTTTCAATTCTCTAACATTACCGGGCCAGCTATAGTTTTGTAATAAGTTTTTAGCTTCACTATTCAATTGGATTGGAGGTGATTTGTATTTATCGGCAAAATCCGTAGCGAATTTTCTAAATAAAAGATCGATATCTTCTTTTCTATCCCTTAATGCCGGAACCCTTATTGGAACTGTGTTTAAGCGATAATAAAGATCTTCTCTAAATCTGCCGTTCAATGCAAATTGCAACAACTCTTTATTAGTAGCTGCAATTACACGCACGTCTGTCTTTTGCACTTTACTACTACCAACTCTTATGTATTCACCCGTTTCTAAAACACGTAATAATCTTGCTTGTGTGCCCAATGGCATTTCACCAATTTCATCTAAGAAAATAGTACCGCCGTTTACTGTTTCAAAATAACCTTTCCGACTTTCACCTGCACCTGTGAAAGAACCTTTTTCGTGCCCGAATAATTCAGAATCAATTGTGCCTTCGGGAATCGCACCACAGTTTACAGCAATGAAAGGGTTATGCTTTCTTGCAGAAAGAGAATGAATGATCTGAGAAAAAATTTCTTTACCAACACCGCTTTCACCATTGATCAATACACTCAAATCTGTCATCGCTACCTGCGATGCAATATTTAGTGCCTGATTTAATGAAGGCGAATTGCCAATAATACCGAACCTGTTTTTTATTGCTTGTAGATCCATAATTATATTTTTAATGATCGCTTTACAGCGTATCAGTTATAACCTTTCCTAATAATGTACCTGATGTACAGCTTTCAATTTTTACCATCACATAATCACCTTTTTTGTGATCCCCTTTGGCAAATACCACTACTTTATTTTGATCGTTTCTTCCAAACAAATCGTCTTCCGTTCTTTTGGAAGTTCCTTCTATCAATACCTTGCAAACTTTACCAAGATCTTTTTGCATACTTTGTAAAGTTTGAATGCGATGCAGATCAACCATTTCTTTTAATCTTCTTTTCTTTACATCTTCAGGGATATCATCTTCATATCTTCTCGCAGCCAATGTTCCGGGCCTTTCAGAATAAAAATACATATAAGCCAGATCGTAATGGCAATACTCCATTAAGCTTAGTGATTGCTGATGATCCTCTTCTGTTTCTGTACAAAAGCCAGTTATCATATCAGTTGATAAACCACAATTTGGTATGATCTCACGAATACGATTCACTTTTGCAATGTACCATTCTCTACTGTACGTTCTGTTCATCAGCTGTAAAACCCTGCTGCTACCGCTTTGTACGGGAAGATGAATGTAATTACAAATATTATCATACTTGGCAATAGTAAACAATACATCGTCCGTAATATCTTTTGGATGCGAAGTAGAAAATCGTACACGAAGTAGTGGAGATATCAACGCAACTTTTTCCATCAGCATCGCGAAACTTACTGTTTCCTCTTTTTGTTCATCTATCCAATAATAACTATCTACATTTTGTCCGAGTAATGTTACTTCGCGATAGCCACTATTGAATAACTCTTCGCATTCTTTAACGATAGAGTATGCGTCTCTGCTTCTTTCACGGCCACGTGTAAATGGTACTACACAAAAAGCACACATATTGTTGCAGCCACGCATGATGCTTACAAAAGCCGTAACACCATTACTGTTTAAACGGACAGGAGCAATGTCGGCATAAGTTTCATCACGACTTAACATTACATTGATCGCTTTCTGTCCTGTTTCAGCTTCTTCAATTAAACCAGGTAATGTGCGATAGGCATCAGGTCCAACAACCATATCCACTAATCTCTCTTCCTCAATAAATTTTGATTTCAATCTTTCGGCCATACAGCCTAATACACCAACCATTAAACCCGGATTCGTCTTTTTAAATTTGCGGAATTCAGTCAGCCTTTTACGAACTGTCTGTTCTGCTTTTTCTCTGATGGAGCAAGTATTGATAAAAATAAGATCAGCTTCTTCAACATTTTTTGTCGCACCAAAACCATTCTCTTGTAAAATAGAAGCGACTACTTCACTATCAGCGAAATTCATAGCGCAACCGTAGCTTTCTATATAAAAATGCTTTTTAAATTGCGCAGGTGTTATTGCCAAAGGAGAAAACGCTTCACCTTGGCGAGTCTCGTCGTGTATTTTTGTACCGGTATTCAATAAACTTTCCATCACCAAAAATTAGGTGGCAAAGATAGTTAAATAGGGGATAATTATGACAGGATGACAGATTTAACCCAAATTATTGTAATTTATAACCCCATTCGTTACAACTTTTTTAATAACAGTGCTATCAAACCCATAAACATTTCCTTGAAACGTAACGTATAAAGATGTTGCACTAATTGAAGTTATGGTAGCCGTAAATGGGTTTGTTGTACTATTATTATTTTCCAGCGTGCCCTGGTTAAAATCAAAACCGGCGGTATAAACCGAATCATTTTCATTATAAATTCTTGCTGTAAGAGGTTTATTATTTGTTTGAACCGATACCTGGATGCTTACAGTATCATTTGAACCCTGAATAGTAAGCTCATTCATACCGCCTAAAACAAAAAAAGTATCGATAGTAATGTCATGAAATGTATAATAAATACCTCCAATAGTTGCCGTCATTGAATTAACAGGCGTATAAGCAGAAGCTGCAGTACTTTTTTTGCAGGAAGAAATAATAGAAATAATTAGAAAGGCTATTGCCGATAGGATGAAAGTTTTCATATTAAGTTTTTTGCTGAATAATTAATATAAGATGAAATAAATTCCTACATTTTCTTTTCTATAGTATTATTAGTATCCTGGGAATTCTTTTCCTGAGATTTTTTATCGAAGAATAACATTTTCATAGCTACGATCAGCATAAAAATGGCGAACACTTTCTTAATTATGTCCTGAGGAAGAACAAGCGCTATTCTACTGCCAACAAAGCCACCAACAACAAAGCCTGCAGATATTATTAGAGCTATCCTAATATCAATATAGCCATGCTTATAATATTCCATTACCGCTAATATACCTACCGGTAAAAGCAAGATGGCCAAGGATGTTCCCTGGGCCATCTTTTGAGAAAATTCGAGAAAAAGAACAAGTGCAGGCACTATAATTAATCCGCCACCTACTCCTACAAATCCGCTTAGCATACCTGATGCTACACCGATCAATATAAGTATGATCCAAATTTGTATACTCATACTTTCTTTTTTAGACATGATTATTTTTGAGGATAGGTCTTTTTATATAGATCGACAGCTTCTTCAATAACTTTGTAAGCACCTTCTTTATCCTGAAAATCATCAATCAATACGATTTTGTTTTCTAAGGCTTTGTATTGCTCAAAATAGTTTTTCAAAACGGCGATAAAGTGTTTAGGTAATTCATTAATATTAGTGATATGATTTACCGTAGGATCTTTTGTTGCTACTG
>DATHNB010000367.1:0-11852 GCA_035486495.1 Ferruginibacter sp.
AATGCCCGCATGGTTGTCGCTTAATCCAATTTCATCTTCGGCACATATCATCCCAAAGCTTTCAACACCGCGGATCTTGGCTTTCTTCATCGTGATTGAGTCTCCGCTTGATGGATAAATTGTTGCGCCAACAGTTGCTACAACTATCTTTTGCCCTTTGGCTACATTGGGTGCACCACAAACAATCTGTAATGGCTCTCCTGTTCCAATATCTACTTTAGTGATACTTAATTTATCTGCATCTGGGTGCTTTTCACATTCCAATACTTCTCCAATTACTAACCCTTTTAAACCGCCCTTTAATTCTTCATATTTTTCAAGCGTTTCCACTTCCAATCCTATTGATGTTAAGATCTTACTTAATTCTTCAGGATGAACAATTTCAGGTAAGTATTCGCTAAGCCAGTTGTAACTAATGGTCATTTATTACTGATTAATTTTTTATAATAAGTTGCAAAGATAACTATTGACAGTAAAGTGTAAACAATACAAGTAGCACTAATCAAAAAACAATGAAAAATGGAGATTAAATAATCAAACTATCATCATAAACCAAGTGAAAAAAAATGCTTTATCCTGAATAAAAAAAAACGACCACAAATAAAGTTGTTAATAAAAAGGAATTGCAGGCTGTTTTAATTGAATTTTACCTGTTAATATTTGTGTGAATAAGCCGTTAATAAACTAACTTACATGGTGGATTAAGCGTGGACAATCATTATTAAAAGTTGATAACAGCGCAATGTTAATAAACGGTAAAGTTTTAGCATTTACCTTAGCCGTCCTGCATAATTCGAAAAACACTTTTTACGAGTTTTGCAACCCTAACAATTACGGAAGACTAACCCAATAACATTAAAAGAAAAATGGATTTAACTAACCTCAACAAAGACAGAAAACCAAGACGCAAGCCTTCATTAGACTTAGGCTCAATGGTATTCGGCAAAGTACCGCCGCAAGCCAAGGAATTGGAAGAAGCCGTTTTAGGTGCTATAATGCTTGAAAAAAGTGCATTTGATACTGTTGTTGAGATACTGAAACCAGAATGTTTTTATACAGAAGCAAACCAAAGAATTTTTCGTGCAATGCAATCATTGGCGCAAAAAAGCTTGCCGATAGATTTATTAACTGTTGTTGAAGAATTAAAAACCAAAGAAGAACTTGACCTGGTTGGCGGAGCTTATTATGTTTCTAAACTAACTAATTCAGTAGTTTCTTCTGCCAATATTGATGCTCACTCACGTATCATTCTACAAAAATTTATTCAGCGTGAATTGATCCGCATTAGCGGTGAAATTATAGGTGATGCATACGAAAACAGCACGGATGTTTTTGACTTGCTAGATGATGCCGAAAGCAAATTATTCGAGATCACTAATAATCACCTCCGCAAAAATTTTGATGATATTAATACGGTATTAGTAAAAACAATTCAGCGTATTGAAGATATGCGTAGCCGTGATGAAGATATCTCGGGTGTAACAAGTGGTTTCCCTACACTGGATAAAATTACTTACGGCTGGCAACCAACGGATCTTATTATTTTGGCGGCACGCCCTTCCGTTGGTAAAACGGCATTTGCGCTGAATCTTGCTCGTAGTGCGGCTTTACATCCAACTAAACCTACGGCAGTTGCGTTCTTTAGTCTGGAAATGAGTGCGGGACAATTGGTACAAAGAATACTGAGTGCTGAAAGTGAAATATGGTTAGAAAAAATTTCCCGTGGTAAATTAGAGGACCACGAAATGAAACAGCTCTACAAAAAAGGAATTGAAAAATTAAGTAACGCACCCATTTTTATAGATGATACAGCTGCATTAAATATTTTTGAGTTAAGAGCTAAATGTCGTCGTTTAAAGAATAAACATAACGTTGGTTTGATACTGATAGATTATTTGCAATTGATGAGTGGAGCAGGTGATGGAAAAGGAAATGGTAACCGTGAACAAGAAATCAGTCGTATTTCAAGAGACCTGAAAGGATTGGCAAAAGAATTACAAGTGCCAATCATTGCACTGAGCCAGTTAAGTCGTGCGGTGGAATCAAGAAAAGAAGGTAACAAGATGCCGCAGTTAAGTGATCTACGTGAATCTGGTGCAATTGAGCAAGATGCGGATATGGTTATGTTCTTATATCGCCCAGAGTATTACGATATAAACCAAAACGAAATGGGAGAAAGCAATAAAGGTGAAACACACGTAAAAATTGCTAAACATCGTAACGGTAGTCTGGAAACAATTAAACTAAAAGCATTGCTACATATTCAAAAGTTTGTGGAAGATGAAAGTGGTGGCTTTGGCGATGGTGGTGGATTCCCTTCAAGCGGCGCAAGTGGCGGCGGAAGCTGGAAACCAATTAAACCCGAAGCCGGTGGCGAAGATAGCGGCGCTAAATTATACATTCAGAAAGGCAGTAAAATGAATGATAATGAGTTTGATGATGATGCGCCTTTTTAAATAAGGAATAAGAAATAAAAAACATAAAATAAGGAAGTTATGCAGTACGCAGCTTCCTTATTTTTTTTATATAATTTTCAAATTATAAAAGCTTCTGCACTTTCTTATTTTGTGTTTCTTATTTTTACCACATGGCTTTACCTTTTTTTTACGCAGAAGAATTAACCATCGATACAAAACAATGTGTTTTGAGTGAAGAAACATCTAAACATGTGATACAGGTTTTACGTATGAAAATTGGTGAACAATTACAATTAACTGATGGTAAAGGAAATTTATTCACTGCTAGTATTACTGATGATAACAGAAAACGGTGTCAGGTAAAAATAGACAACGTTAAACATCAACCCTCATCTGTAAAGCAAATCGCGATTGCGATTTCTCTCGTAAAAAATAATACACGCTTTGAATGGTTTTTAGAAAAAGCAACAGAGATCGGCGTTAGTGAAATTATTCCATTGATCTGCGAAAGGACAGAAAAGCAAAGTTTCCGTCACGATAGAATGAAAGGCATTTTGGTGAGTGCAATGTTGCAAAGTCAGCAATGCTGGTTACCTAACTTGCATGAGGCTACTAAATTTACTGAGCTGATAAAAAAATCGGCTCATCAACAAAAGTTAATTGCACATTGCGAAAAAGATAGTAAACAATCTATCAATCAGTATATCAACAAATCAACTTCACAATTAATTTGTATTGGACCTGAAGGTGATTTTAGCAAAGAAGAAATTGCATTAGCGTTAGGAAACAATTTTATTCCTGTTGCATTGGGTGATACAAGATTACGGACTGAGACAGCGGGAATTGTAGCTGCCGCATTATTGTGTGTAGGATAAAATGTTCAATTTTCAACGATCAATATTCGATGCTCAATATAATACAGCAATGAGTTTAGCGTTTTCAGTTGAAAATTGACCATTGAATATTGAGCATTGAACATTAGTTACTTTAGTAATGATAAACAGATATTCTTCACAATCCCCGGACCTTCATAAATAAACCCTGTCCAAACCTGTACTAATGAAGAACCTGCGTCTACTTTTTCCTTTGCATCATTGCCTGTAAAAATTCCTCCGCTACCGATAATTGCTATTTGTCCGTTTGTTTTTTGGTTAATGTATTGTATGATTGAAGTAGATCTTTCTTTTGCAGGTTTTCCGCTTAATCCACCGGCTCCTATCTTTTCCAATTCATCAGTTGTTGTTTGCAAATTATCTCTAACGATGGTTGTGTTACTTACAACAAGTCCATCTAATTTAATTTCTAAAGCCAAATTAATGACATCGTCAATTTGTGCTTCGTTTAGATCAGGAGCGATCTTAAGAAGTATGGGTTTCGAATTTGAAAATTTTGAATTGGCAGTTTGTAATGTCGTCAGAATTTTTCTTAAAGAATCTTTTTCCTGCAATTCACGCAAGCCCGGTGTATTCGGACTGCTGACATTCACCACAAAATAATCTACGTAATCATGCAATTTTAAAAAGCAGATTTCATAATCTCTCCAGGCATCTTCGTTGGGGGTTACTTTGTTCTTGCCAATATTACCACCGATGATTATTGTTAATTTTTCTTTTTTACTTTTTATTTTTTGAAGTCTTTTAACAATCACTTCTACTCCATCATTATTAAAGCCCATTCGGTTGATCAAAGCTTTATCTTTCGGCAAACGAAACAATCTTGGTTTATCATTTCCTGCTTGTGCCAAAGGTGTTACTGTTCCTATTTCTACAAACCCGAAACCAAGAGCCTCCAATTCATTCAGGTAACGCGCATTTTTATCAAAACCGGCTCCTAAGCCAACAGGATTCTTAAAATTTAAACCGAATGCTTTCTTTTCTAAACGAACATCATCTACCACAAAAGCATTACTCAGTATTTTTTTTACAAAAGGAACTTTACAAAATAGTTTTAAAGAGTTCATGGAAAAATAATGGACCCATTCCGGGTCAAAACAAAATAAAATAGCGCGTAAAATGTTATACATAGGTGCGAAATTAGGTTACTGTTTGATGTAAGACAAATCACTTTTACAAAGTTTTTTGCCGAGAAGCAGGTAAGGCGGGAATTAAATTGTTAGTATATTCTCCGGCTTTCAAACTTACCGGCAAACCCTTTTAGTATTTTTTATTTTCTCACAAAAATTGTAACTTCGAGATAGAAAGTTGCATAAACAACTATCTCGTTTTCGATTGTAATATTGTTATATTTTAAACCATCTCCACATGCAAGAAGCATACATAATAGCCGGCTACAGAACAGCCGTTGCAAAAAGCAAAAAAGGAAGTCTACGTTTTACCAGGCCCGATGATC
Source organism: Ferruginibacter sp. (assembly GCA_035486495.1). Lineage (GTDB taxonomy): Bacteria > Bacteroidota > Bacteroidia > Chitinophagales > Chitinophagaceae > Ferruginibacter. The sequence goes on from DATHNB010000367.1 coordinate 4,767, forward strand.
TGGCTGTAAATGTTATTAAAGGCTTACTAGCAACAGTTCCTCAATTGGATGTAAAAAGAATTGATGACGTGATTGTAGGAAATGCTGTACCTGAGGCAGAGCAAGGTTTACAAGTAGGCAGACTAATTGCCGCAAGAGCACTGGGTGTTCAAGCTGCAGGTATTACAATCAATCGTTATTGTGGAAGTGGTTTAGAAAGTATTGCAATGGCAACGGCTAAAATAAGAACAGGCATGGCCGAGTGTATCATTGCCGGAGGTACAGAAAGCATGAGTTTGGTACCAACTTCGGGATGGAAAACATCACCATCTTATGATATTGCAAAAGATGAACCCGATTTTTATTTGGGCATGGGTTTAACTGCAGAGGCTGTGGCAAAAGAATTCAATGTTAGTAGAGAAGATCAGGATGCATTTAGTTATAAGAGCCATGTAAAAGCCGGTCATGCTATTAAAAATGGTTATTTCAAATCAGGCATTCTTCCAGTTAATATTGAAGAAATTTATGTTGATGAAAGCGGCAAGAAGAAAACAAAAACCTGGCTCTTTGACACAGACGAAGGTGTAAGAGCTGATACTACAAAAGAAGGATTGGCCAAACTTAAACCTGTTTTTGCAGCAGGTGGTTCCGTTACTGCAGGCAACTCTTCACAAACAAGCGATGGCTCGGCTTTTGTAATTGTAATGAGCGAAAAAATGATCAATGAATTGGGATTAAAACCAATTGCAAGGTTGGTGAATTGTGCAAGCGCGGGCGTTCATCCACGTATAATGGGTACCGGCCCCATTGAAGCTGTGCCAAAAGTTTTAAGACAAGCTGCAATGAAATTATCACAGATCGATCTGATAGAATTGAACGAAGCGTTTGCATCTCAATCATTGGCCGTAATTCGTGCGCTGGAATTGAACCAGGATATTGTAAATATTAACGGAGGTGCGATTGCATTGGGACATCCGTTGGGTTGTACCGGTTGTAAACTAACTATCCAGTTAATAAACGATATGAAAAGGTTGAAAAAGAAATATGGCATTGTAACCGCGTGCATTGGCGGCGGACAAGGAATTGCGGGTATTATTGAAAATATAAACTGATTCCATTGATTTAAAATATTCAACATTGTTGCAAAAAATCTATATTTGCAATTCATCGATAATTAATGTTGTATAAAAATTCTTACATACGAAGTATAATGGCCGGCTTAATGCTGGTGCTATTTGCTTTTAGTATCACTCCAAGGAATGTATTACATGATCTGTTTGCCAACCATACCGATGAAGTCACTTTATCAAAAAAGTCCAATTCTACATCTGTAAAAATATTCGATTATTTATGTAAGTGCGATAACCTTGTTGCTGAATCTCCTTTTATAGAAAGCATTTATCATTTTGATTTCTCTACCATTTCTCCATTTTCGCAACATCTTATTTTAACTTCTTATTTTTTCTACTCTTCCCGATATTTTTTCTTTGAGCATCGCGGTCCTCCTACTATTGCATAATATTTTGCTTCGCAAACAATCAAATCATCTTTTTACATTCTATTCAATAGCGAATTATTATTTGTTATTGATACAACTATTTTCTGTTGACATAGATAATAGCAAAATAATTATACATGAAATCTATATTTAAAAATATAAGCCTCTTAGCTTTCATTCTTATGCAATCGCATATAAGTATGGCGCGAGGAACAATGATAAAAGAATCTATTGTTGATTCATCATTTGGAATTAATGCTTCCATTCATGATACATTAAGCGGAAAGGTTATTGACATAGCTACCGGCAAAGCATTGGTTGGTGCTTCAGTTAGTATTCCTGATCTAAACAAAAATACTGTTACCGATTCAGGCGGTGCGTATCATTTTTATAACCTGCCGCATGGTAGTTACTTAATTGAAGTAAGTTATGTTAGTTATAAAACTTTATTAAGAAATGTAATTAATAAACAAACTATGGTGATTGATTTTGCCTTGAAATCTTCTGTGATTGAAGAAAGTGAAGTAGTTGTTACCGGTGTAAGTAAAGCAACCAGCATGAAAAAAGATCCTGTTCCTATGGTTGCGGTTGGTACGGCATATATCAATGAGCATTCCGCATCGGGAAACGTTATTGCTGAAATAGCTAATGTGCCTGGCGTAAATGCTGTTACTACCGGTCCTAATATTTCAAAACCATATATCCGTGGATTAGGTTACAATAGAGTTGTTACTGCCGTAGATGGCATTCGTCAGGAGGGTCAGCAGTGGGGCGATGAACATGGTATTGAAGTAGATCAAAACTCAATCGACAGGGTTGAAATTATTAAAGGCCCTGCAAGCTTAAGTTTTGGACCTGATGCCATTGGCGGCGTAGTTAATTTATTGACTGCTCCAACAATACCAAAAGGTAAAATAATAGGCAGCGCAAGCGGCATATACGGTACAAATAATGGGTTGATTAATGGCTCGTTTAAATTACAGGGCAACAATAATGGTTTTGTTTGGACAACAATATTATCTGATAAAGAAGCGAAGAATTATCAAAACCAACATGATGGTAGGGTTTACGCTACAGGGTTTAAAGAAAAAGATGCGCGGATAATGGTTGGACTAAATAAATCATGGGGCTATTCTTATCTTAACGCATCATTGTTTGATGACCTACAAGCTATCCCTGATGGTAGCCGTGATTCTCTTACACGTAAGTTTACTTATCAAATTACAGATGCAGATACTATGCGTCCTATTGTACCTACATCTGTATTAAATTCATACAACATACCTACATTACATCAGCATGTACAACTTTATCGTATTTACGATAATAGCAATATTCGTTTAGGTAATGGTAACCTTCTTGTAAATCTGGGCTATCAGTATAGCCATAGGCGAGAGTTTACTCATCCTACAGAACCCACTATCCCCGGACTTAACTTGCAACTAACTACCTATACTTATGATATAAAATATAATTTTACTATCGGCAACGGTTATGAAACAACTTTTGGCGTAAATGGTATGTATCAAAATAATGTATTGGGTTATGGTACCGATTTCCCAATACCCGCTTATCATCAATTTGACCTTGGGCCGTTTTTCGTTGTAAAAAAGAGTTATGGAAAGTTAGATCTGTCGGGCGGTGTACGATATGATACTCGTTCGTTTAGCGGAAAAGCAGCCTACATTGATACTACCAATTCCTGTTACCCAACATTGTATACAGGTGCTAATCCAACATCAACACCTAATATAGTACAACAGTTTGCTGCGTTAAATAAAACGTTTTCGGGAGTTTCGGGAAGTTTTGGAGGTACATACAATTTCTCGGATAAATTTTTGGTAAAAGCCAATATTGCTCGCGGATTCAGGGCGCCGAGTATCGCTGAGTTGTCTGCAAATGGCGCTGATCCAGGCTCACAAATATATCATGTGGGCAATAGTAATTTTAAACCCGAGTTTAGTGTGCAGGAAGATATTGGAGCTTTCCTTACTTTGCCAAGTGTATCTGCAAGCATCGAGCTTTTTGATAATCATATACAGAACTATATTTTTCAAGAACAAATATTGGATTCCAATAACAATCCTGAACGTGTAAATTCAGACGGCTCATCAAATCCTAATGGACAATACAGCAAGTTTACATACGTACAAAGCAAAGCGCGTATTGATGGTGGTGAGTTTAGTCTAGACATTCACCCGCTTCCATGGCTGCATTTTGAAAACTCATTAACCTTAACGTACGGTACAAATCTTGGCAATAACGGTAATGAGCCTGACAGTTTAAAGTACTTACCATTTATACCACCACCGCATACCCATTCGGAATTGCGTGCTGCTTTTGCAAAAGGATTTGACAGGCTAAGAAACACGTATGCGTTTGTAGGCTTCGATCACTATAATGCTCAAAATCGTTTTTTTTCGGCTTATGGAACAGAAACTTATACGGCAGGATATAATTTGTTGAGCGCGGGAGTTGGTGCGAATTTAGTAAATGCCAAAGGAAAAAAAATTCTGGAACTATATCTAGAAGGAACAAATCTTGCCAACGCAAACTATCAATCGAACATGAGCCGGTTAAAATATTTCGATAATCCAACCGTACCAGCAGGCGTACAACCCGGTATTTTTAATATGGGACGAAATATCAGCATTAAAGTTGTGGTACCGTTTGATTTGTAATTTATCGCCAAATACAAATATTGGCGTACCGCTGAATATTTTTAAAAAAGATAGAGAGATGTAAGATGTTGATGCGTGTATCAACATCTTACATCTCTTATTATGCATCAAATTCTTTAGGCTTCGTCAATTCATAATTAGGATCATAACTCACGAAAATATACAGATAAATAACGCGACTCAATCGCATTAGCCACGGTTGTATCAACACTAAAAAAACACAGTTTAATCCCAACCACCAAAATATTCTGTTGTCATCAGTTGAAACACCTATCAATACCCACCACGCAACAAATGTAGCCACCGTAATAGCCACAGCCAATGCATAACTTACATAGCCTGTGCCATACCAAAACCCTGTTTCCAGATCATATCTTTGTCCGCATTCAGAACAAGTCTCAGGCATATCAAAAATATGCGACAGCTTTAAATTCTTATACGGATTTGAATCATTAAACATTTTTCCACGACGACAACGAGGACAACGCATACCTAATATGCTTGCAATATAATTCGGCTTGGGTTTGTTATTTTCCATTAATGCAAAGGTAGTTACTTAGTCACTAATTAAGCATTAACCATTTTCTTGCGTTCGCCAATCTGTTGGCGCCACATGGCGTAGTACAATCCTTTTTCTTCTATTAACTTTTCGTGTGTACCTGTTTCAATCACTACACCACGTTCTAAAACATAAATTCTATCAGCATGCATAATTGTACTTAAACGATGTGCAATTAGAATAGTAATTTGCTCTTTGGCAGATGAAATTTCTTTTATTGTATCAGTAATTTCTTCTTCTGTTAATGAATCTAATGCACTTGTAGCTTCATCAAAAATCAACAAATGCGGTTTGCGTAATAAAGCACGCGCAATTGATAAACGTTGTTTTTCTCCACCGGATAATTTTAATCCACCTTCACCGATCATTGTATCTAATCCTTTTTCTGCACGCTGTATCAATCCTGTACAACTCGCTTTTTTTAATACTTCGTTTAATTCTGCCTCCGTAGCATTTGGATTAACGAACATTAAATTTTCTTTGATCGTGCCACTAAATAAATTTGTGTCTTGTGTTACAAAACCTATTTGTTTGCGCAGATCGTCAAAATGAATGGCCGTTTCGTCTAACCCATTATAAAAAATATTTCCTTCTTTCGGACGATACAATCCAACTAATAATTTCATCAAAGTAGATTTACCACTTCCTGAAGGACCAACAAACGCAACCGTTTCACCAACTTTTACATCAAAGCTAATTCCATCAATTGCTCTGTGAGAAGCTGTTTGATGTTGAAAGGCAACTTTATTAAAAGATAAAGTTTCAATACCACCTAACGCTTTTGGAAAAGTAGGTTCAAGCTCGGGAGCTTTCTTCATCAACACATCGAAATTTATCAACGAAGCCTCTGCTTCTCTGTATGAAAGTAAAATATTGCCGATCTCTTGTAAAGGACCAAAAATGAAAAAGGAGAAAACTTGCATGGTAACCAATTGTCCAGCATTCATTTTAAAATCAAAAATTAATGACAATAAAATAAACAAAATTATTTGTCGCAATGTGTTTACCAACGTGCCTTGTATAAAACTGATACTTCGTATTCGTTTTACTTTAGTTAATTCAAGTCCTAGTATTTTGTAGGTATTTTTATTTAATCGCTCTACTTCCTGATGTGTTAGACCAAGACTTTTTACTAATTCGATATTGCGTAAAGATTCTGTAGTGGACCCAGCCAATGCATTGGTTTGACCGACAATATTTTTTTGAATCACTTTTACTTTCTTGCTTAATAAATTAGTGATGACAGTTAATACAACTATCCCAACTAAATAAGCAACAGGCACGCGCCAGTTAATATATAACGCAGCGTAGACAAACACAAATACTACACCCACCAATACGCCAAATAATATATTAATGAAACTGACCATGAACTTTTCTACATCCGCTCTTACTTTGGTTAAGATGGACAAGGTTTCTCCACTACGTGAATCTTCAAATTGCTGATATGGCAATTTCATTGCATGTTGTAAGCCATCGGTAAAAACTTTCGCTCCAAATTTCTGGATGATCACATTTAAAAAATAATCCTGAAAGTTTTTAGCAATACGACTTATCATCGCTACCGTTATAGAAAAAAGCAATAAGAAAAAAACACCCAACTCTAAAGTGGGTACCATTTTTCCTGAAGCCTGATTTAATACCGGTACATGTTTGTATATCCATATAAATTGGTTCCAATCAAACTTTCCCGGCTTTGTAACCGTTTGATGTTCATTGGCAAGGTTAACCATCTTGCCCAACAATATTGGATCAACCAATGAAAAACCAATATTAACCGCAGCTAATAATAATGTAAAAAAGACAAGCCACTTATGCGGCTTTAAATATTTTAATAGAATTTTCATGACGCAAAGTTAAAATAAAAAATACATCGAAAAATATCAATATGTAAATTTCATATTAATTCTTTAGAACAAATAGCACTTAGCAACTGCCTATCCTTTGTTACAAATGGTCAATAACTCTTGCATACGATTAATGTAGGTATGCTTCTGAGAAGTAATTAATGCGGCGGCAGCATTTGCTTTGCGTTCGTCGTCGTGCCGTAAATAATAAGTAAGTATTTCGGGTAATGCTTCAATAGATGGATAGAGTATAATATCTTTTTTGTCCGTAAAAAACATACTTATCTCTGCTTTATTATCACTCACCTGGAAAGCACCGCAACCAGAGGCTTCGAAAAGTCTTGGATTCACGCCATAATCAAATCTATTGATCCAGGTATGAATATTAAATACAATTTTAGCATCATTATATGCTTGCACCATTTGCTGTGGTGAAAAAACACGGTTATGCACTAAATGCGGTATAATAACAGAATCTTTACTGATCTTCCTTTTCCACGGACCTAACACCGCTATATCAAA
>DATHNB010000368.1:0-3032 GCA_035486495.1 Ferruginibacter sp.
GAGATCGCAGCACAGGGGCACGATGTAATTAACCTTAGCGTGGGTGAACCCGATTTTAAAACGCCGAAACATATCTGCGATGCAGCCAAGAAGGCAATTGATGATGGTTTTCATTCATACACACCGGTTTCAGGTATTCCTGAATTGCGTACCGCTATTGCTGAAAAATTAAAAAGAGAAAATAACCTTGATTGGAAGGCAGAAAATATTATTGTATCAACAGGTGCTAAACATTCTTTGGCAAATGTGATCGAAACATTAATTAACCCTGGGCAGGAAGTGATAATTCTTGCACCATACTGGGTTAGCTATGCCGAAATGGTGAAAATAGCCGAAGGTAAAAGCGTGATCGTTGATGGTAGTTTTGAGAATGATTTTAAAGTAACACCCGCTCAATTAGAAGCGGCCATTACGCCAAAGACAAAGATCATCATGTATGCGTCACCAAACAATCCTACAGGGTCTGTTTATAGTGAAAAGGAATTAAGGGCCTTCGGAGCGATCGTTGCAAAACACCCAAACATTTTTGTATTGGCTGATGAAATATACGAATACATCAACTTTACTAATGAAGGAAACTTCAGTATGGGTAGCATTCCTGAAATTAAAGACAGGGTGATCACTGTAAATGGCTTCAGTAAAGGGTTTGCCATGACGGGCTGGAGAGTTGGCTGGACAGCCGCTGCAAAATGGATCGTTGATGCTTTAGATAAATTACAGGGCCAGGTTACCAGCGGAACTAACAGTATTGCTCAAAAAGCTGCTGCTGTTGCATTTACTAATATGGAAGCGCCTAAAATGATGTTAGAAGCTTACAGGCGCCGCAGGGATCTTGTAATTGCTAAATTAAAGGAAGTGCCGGGCTTTAAAGTTCGTGTGCCAGACGGAGCCTTTTATGCTTTTCCTGATGTTAGCTATTATTTTGGTAAATCTGATGGTAAAACAACCATCCATAATGCAGATGAATTATGCCTTTGGTTGTTAGAAACAGCTTATGTAGCGATGGTAACAGGTAACGCTTTTGGGGCACCTAATTGTATTCGCTTAAGTACAGCCGCAAGTGATGAAAAATTAGTTGAAGCTATTGAAAGGATGAAAGTAGCTCTAGCGAAATTGAAGTAAAACTCCTCGATAAATGTTTAAAAAACCGCAGTCCAAAACTGCGGTTTTTTCGTAGGTAAGATTGACTGAAGCTTTACTATAAAAACCGTACCTGATCCGTACTCAATAGTATAATTTCATATTTAATCTGGTACAGTTATTGCGTTATAATGATTGTATTTATTGGTTTTTATTTTTAACATTTAAAAACTTTACCTATGATATCAATTGACAAAATATCACATTGGAGTGTTGCTCACAATCCCAAATGGCTGGCATTTGTAAGAGTTGCTTTAGGCCTTACATTAATTGCCAAAGGCTTATCTTTTTTGTACCATCCATTAAGTTTTCATGATTTGGTAACCAGTTCATTAAATATTAATGCTGGATGGGTAGATTATACAATTATATGGATCAATATAATTGCAGGATTCTTTATTCTTATGGGTTTTCTTACAAGATTAGCCAGCGCGATACAGATCCCTTTATTATTGGGAGCTGTGTTCTTTGTAAATGCTGGTAGTAGCACCTTTGCTTTTCAGAATAGTTTACTTCTTTCTGTACTTATTCTGATATTATTAGCAGTATTCTTTGTAGAAGGTGACGGACCAATTTCACTAACCGGATATGTAAAGAATGAAGATGATTCTAGATAATATATAGGTTATTAGCAATACACTCCTTAACGCCACGCTTTAAGCGTGGCGTTTTTATTTATTGTTATTTTTTATAATATTTTTATAATTAATGCGTTACGTATGTAGATTGTATTATTTTATCACAATTAAATACGTATGCTATATGACTTTACAACACAAAATTTCGGATTGGAGTATTGCTCATAATCCAAAATGGCTGGCTTTCTTTAGAGTATCGCTTGGCCTAAGTCTTTTATTGAAAGGTTTTTCTTTTTTTAATCACGCATTGCAATTTCATGATCTAATGGTCAATAGTTTTCATATAGACCAGTCTTGGGTGGATTATGCGGTTATATGGATAAATATAGCGGCAGGTTTTTTAATAGTTATAGGGGTATTTACAAGAATTGCCTGTATAGTACAAATCCCGATCATATTAGGAGCTATCATCTTTGTACATGTACCTGATGGTATTTTTGCCTTTCAAAGCGGGTTAATGTTTTCTATATTGGTACTATTGTTATTAGTGGTATTTTTTATAGAAGGTGACGGGCCGGTCTCTTTTATGAATTACTATGACACAGAAGTTGCTAATAAACCTAAATAAGTTTTAGGATAATCATATCAAATAGCGCCGCACCTTCAAAAGTGCGGCGTTTTTTTATAGTCTAACCATCTTGATCTGACCATAATTCAATAGTCGTTAATCCCCAAAAATCAGTTACTTTTGCTGCTCTCAAAAAGAGGACAAGTAAGGATGAAGAATATCAGGAATTTTTGCATTATTGCACATATTGATCACGGTAAAAGCACATTGGCAGACCGTTTATTGGAATTTACCCATACTATTGGGGAAAGAGATATGCAATCTCAGGTATTGGATGATATGGATCTCGAAAGAGAAAAAGGGATCACTATTAAAAGTCATGCTATCCAGATCAATTATAAATTGAATAGTGAAGAATATGTTTTAAATCTTATTGATACTCCCGGTCACGTAGATTTTAGCTATGAGGTGAGTCGTGCATTAGCAGCTTGCGAAGGTGCTTTATTATTGGTTGATGCATCACAGGGGATACAAGCACAAACTATTTCAAATCTATATCTAGCTATTGAAAATAACCTGGAAATTATTCCGGTTATTAATAAAATAGATATGGATGGCGCCATGATACCGGAAGTACAAGATCAGATCGTTGAGTTAATCGGTTGTAAAGTAGATGATATATTGTTGGCCAGCGGTAAAAGCGGCATTGGTATTGAAGAAATATTAGCGGCAATTATTAAGCGTAT
>DATHNB010000369.1:0-15986 GCA_035486495.1 Ferruginibacter sp.
CTCTTTTAATTGTCTTTAATTTTAAAGAGCCTGTTAGCATGATATCATATAATCTGCCCGGTGTTCCAACCAATATATCAACGCCTTGTTCAACACGTGATACCTGTGTTTTTATATTTACCCCACCATAAACACCTACCACATCGATGCTCATATATTTACCTAATTCTTTCGCAGCTTCAACTACCTGCGCTACTAATTCTCTTGTTGGCACCACAATTAATATCTGCGGATCTTTATCTTTCGAGAATTTCCACTGACGAAGCGCTGGCAGTAAATAAGCAAATGTTTTACCCGTACCCGTTTGTGCAATACCGCAAACATCAACACCAGACATTATTACAGCAAAAGCCTTACGCTGAATAGTAGTTGGATTACGATAACCCAAATCATCCAGAGCACTTAATAATGGGGTGTTTAAATTTAATTCGTCGAAAGTCATAATTAGTAAATGATGTGCAAAGGTAGCTTAAATAAAAAAACCACTAAGCACGAATGCCCAGTGGTTGTATTTAAACACCAAAAACCAAAACTAATCGTTGAAATCCATTGGAACTTCTACGGCTAACAATTCTGCATCTGCGCTTGCAGTAATGGTAAACGTATCTGTTTCGGAAATACCTAATGCATCCCTGGTTTCTAAACCAATATTATTTACGGTTACTTTTCCTTTAATAACTACTAAAAAAACACCGTTGCCTTTAAACGCATTTGTATAACTGATCTCTTTGCCTGCTTCTACTTTTGTTAAAGCAAAACGCGCATCCTGATTGATCCATAAGCCGCCATCGGCTTCATTCGGACTCACAACAAACTGCCATTTATTAATTCTGTCCGCTAAAGAAAAGGTGCGTTGATCATAGCGTGGTTTAATATTTCTAACTTTTGGATACACCCATAACTGAAACAAATTGATCGGTTCTGTTTTTGAATCGTTGCTTTCAGAATGTTGTACACCGCTGCCGGCGCTCATAATCTGTACATCGCCTGTTTTAATAACGCCTTCGCCACCGGTGCTGTCTTTATGATGTATGGCGCCACTTAATGGTATGGTTACAATTTCCATATTATCATGCGGATGCGTTGGAAATGCGCCACCACCTGCAATATGATCATCATTTAAAACCCTTAATAATCCAAAATGAACTTTTTCAGGATTGTTGTATCCCGAGAAACTAAAGTAATAATTTGCTTTTAACCAACCGTGATTGGCACTACCTCTGTCGGCTGCTTTTTGTATTACTGTTTTCATGATTTATGTTTCCTTTTTTTGAGTAGTAAATGTCAAAACGAGTGCCAGTAGGCAAATAGCTGACATTTAGGCAATATAGTTGCTATACCAGAAGATAGTATTGATTCTCTTACTGCTTGTCATTCAGAGCATAGCGAAGAATCTAATTATAACATTAGTTGTCTTTTATGCAAGAATAAAATGCTTCGTTCCTCAGCATGACAAATAAAAAATTTCACGCAAAGCATATAAGTTAAATACAAAAGCCGCAAAGATGAACTTTGCGGCTTAATTATCTTAGCGCCTTTGCGTGAAATAAAATTTAAAAAGAAGTCATATCATCATAAGGCAATATCTCAGTATTATCTTCTTCTCGGTTTTCATTGTACTCAACAATAAAATTGTTTCTTCCTTCACCGATCGATAGCATCAAAAATTTCATTTGCGTTAACTCCAGCATACTTAAAAAAAGAAAGATCGCGTGAATACGATTTTCGCAGGTCTCAAATAATTTTTCGAAAGAAACTGTTTTTGCTAACCTGCAGGTATCTAACATAAACTCACGGCTTCCTTCCATCGTGTATTCATATTGAACAACTGTATGGACCGGTCTGTGGTTTTTATCATGTAATCTTTGAACAACTTTTTCAAAAGCTTTCATCAGCTTAAACAGCGTCACAGCCTGTATTTCCGTTCCTTCGCCTGCATTTTCACCCACCATCGATAACTCTTTTTGCAGGTTACCGCGTTTTACAACCATCATTCTCAGCGCTTCCATCTCGGCCATTTGTGTAGAAGCTTCTTTGAACTTTTTGTATTCTAAAATCTTATCAATTAATTCTTGTCTTGGATCAATTTCATTTCCTAAAGCATCGATCTCTTTACGTGGCAATAACATTTTTGCCTTAATGCGCATTAAAGTGCTGATGAACAAAATAAACTCGCTGCTCAATTCAATATTTAGCTTTTCAGAGCTATGAATAAAATCAAGAAAATCATTCGTGATCTTAGTGATAGGAATATTGTAAATATCCAGCTCATCTCTTTCAATAAAGAATAGCAAAAGGTCAAATGGGCCTTCAAACAGGTCGAGTTTTATTTGATATGTAGGAGCGTTCACTGAAAAAATTTAGAAATAAAAATCTCCCGCCATGGCGGGAGACAAATGTATAAATAAGTTAAGAGATATTACAATTTAACTGCAAAACCTACACCCAGTGTGGATAAAACCTGCAAACCTTCGGCATGCGTCGGCCGATCCGGATTTTTGATATTGTCATCATCCAAAAAGTCGATCTCATACGTAACCTGTAGCCATTTATTCACTTTTAATAGGAATTGGTTCGTTGATAAAATACTCACATTCGATGCAACCCCCAAGTAATCAGAATAAAGATCTACTCTACCTATATATTTTACATTTTTGAAAATGTCCTTTCTCATACTGATTGTTACAAAAGCACCGAACTCTGTTTTAACCTTCTTTAATGTATCTACACCGTATAGCGTAGCCAACGGTGTTTCTTTATCATAACCAGTAGGACTACTTGGATCAGGAAATTCACCACCATTTTCATAACTGTAAGGATCATTTGTTACGATCGTCCATCTTGTGGCAGCCGGTGAAGCAAATACGGAAAGCCATGGCCTTGGTGTCCAATCAATACCTGGAGCCAATACAACATAAGCAGGAGCTAAGAAACCGGAGTTTCTTCTTTTTGTAGTGGTACCAAAATAATTATAATCATATCCATTTGTAAACTGTGAGCGAAACTGTCCTAACAAAGAAATTTTAAGATTTTTCCAGCTCTTTGGCTCGTATCCTAACTTGGTAACATAATCAATACGGTCACTCACTTTACGTACACCTAATGTTGTTGTATTTACCACACCATAACTAGCATCCAAAGTGTTGCCCCAGGTTATTTTATTCCAGCGTTTACTGGCAAAAGCACTTAATGAAGCAGCGGCAGTAAGAGAAAATTGATCACCGCCCGCAGCTAACCAATCGCTATTGCTTATTTGTGTTGCACTAAGACTGATTACGGCCCCTTTTAACCAACCTTCTTTGTTACGCGTTGTATCACCATCCGGATGGGTTGGTTTTGAGAATGTATTTTGAACATCTTTACTAAGATCTTGTGCCTGTACAGTAAAGCCTAATGTAATAATTAAAGAAAAAATAATAAGTTTCTTCATTGTAAAGTTTATTGGTAAGTGGTAAAAAAACTGCAACTAATCAATTGATTAGTTGCAGTGCGATAAAAGTTAATTCTAAGATCTATTTTCTTAATGAATCTCTTATTTCCATCAATAATTTATCTGTAGATGACGGTGGTGCAGGCGCTGCAGCTTCTTTTTTCATTATTACATTTATTCCTTTTATTACAGCAAAAAGAACAACAGCAACTAATACAAATTTGATAATAGCAGCTAAAAACAATCCGTATTTAACGGCCCCCCAGGCAAGTTCATTCAAATTTGCAGCATGAGCAGCTTTTAAAGCCGGAGTTAAAAGTAGCGGTGTAATTACGTCATCTACTAAAGAAGAAACGATGGCGCTAAATGCCGCACCAATAACAACTGCAACTGCAAGGTCAACAATATTGCCTTTAATTGCGAAGTCTTTAAATTCTTTTAAAAATCCCATAAGGTAATTTTGGTTTTAAAATGTTTAGATAATACTTTTTATGAAAGTAAAGATTAATAATATTCATATAAATAACAAAAATAAATAAACTATTCTCCTATCAAAAACTCAACCTCACCAAAATTAAACAGCTTTTGTACTTTATCCGTAACCAATAATTGCCCTGTAGCATTAACATTATTAATAATAACATCAATTATTTCGTTGTTATGTTTCAGCCTTATTTTTTCATTCAATTTATATAAGCATTCATTGTATTCCCCTATTAAAATATCAAACAGTTCCTGAGTAACCCTGGCTACTCTTTTCATTACCAATAAATGAAGTTCTTTGGCTAATTCAGCCGCATCAAAACTTTTCCCCGTTATTTGTTTTAAAGAAACAGGGTTCTTTAACTCATTACTAAATTTTACCTGATTGATATTAATACCTATCCCTACCACTGCCCATTTCCAGTCCTTGCCTCTAAGCACAGTCTCGATCAAAACGCCTCCTGCCTTTCTGTCACGCCAGTACAGGTCATTTGGCCATTTTATTTGGGTTTCATCGCCTGCATATTTGTTAAAAAAATCAAAACAGGCTAATGCTATAGAGGCTGATAAATAAAATTGTTGCTGTTGTTGTAATGGCTCCGGGTCAATCACAATGCTGATTGCAATGTTTTCTCCTTGTCCTGTTTGCCATTGTTTTCCGCGTTGGCCCTTACCATTTGTTTGTTCATGCGCAAAAAAAGCATCGCCATGCTTCGCCAATCCTGCATGCGCCTTGGCCATGGCATAGTTGTTGGTACTATCCACGCTATCCAAAATTGTAAAAGAAAAATTGGCCGAAGGCTTAATAGAAATCATTAGTAAAGAAATAGTACTTTTGAGTACACTTGCAAGCTACAAAAAACAAGAGTTTTATGAACGTAGCAATAAGTAAAATAATAAAATAAAAACAATAACGAATTTGAATAATCTTACAGTATTGGATAGTCGCAAGAAAAGCATCACACGCTTAACCAGAAACAGCAAAATTTTTAAAACGATTGTGGGCGCCATTCTGGAAAAAAAAGGAGAAAATATCATTAGTCTTGATCTTCGTAAAATTCCTGAAGCTGTTGCTGATTTTTTTATTATCTGCGAAGCAAGTAATAATACACAATTAAAAGCCATTGCAGATTTCATCGAATTTGATCTAAAGGAAAAATGTGGAGAGACTGCTTACAAACATGAAGGCAGACAAGCACAACAATGGATTTTGATAGATTACGTCAATGTTGTGGTACACATCATGCTTCCTGAACCAAGAAAATTTTATCGCCTGGAAGAAATGTGGAGCGACGCATCATCAATGGAACATAAAGACTAACTTTAAAACGTTATCATAAAAAGATAACCAATCAACAAACAATTAGCATACAGTATGGCATACAAACCACAGGGATTTAACAGAAAATCAAATCCAGAAAATACCCCTCCTGACGAGAACCAACCTAAAAATATCAGACCACGCTTTAATATTTATTGGATATACGGATTGATTTTCGCCGCTATCGTGGGTTATACATTTCTTCAAAACTCCGTTAATATTGATGCGGGTGAAACCAACCAGGTAAAGTTCACTGCAATGGTAAAGCAAGGTGATGTAGAAAAAATTAAAACGATACGTAACAAAAAGATCGTTCGTATTTTTTTAAATGCAGATAGCCTAAAGAAAAAATCAGTTTTATACACAGATATTCTTGGTAAAGATGGATATGCGGCGGCCATTAAAACAGCCGAACCACAGCTTTTCTTCAGCATTGTAGACGATAAAACATTTGCTGAACAAATGATTGGTTTTTACCAGGCAAATCCAACCGTTGCGCAAGTACCGGATTCTCCGGATGATGAGGGAGAATTGTTTGGCCAATTGATCTCCACCTTATTACCAATTTTATTGATAGGATTATTATTTGTGTTAATGATGCGCAAAGTAGGTGGAGGTGGGGGTGGCAGCGGCGGACCGGGCGGTATCTTCAACATTGGAAAATCAAAAGCAACTTTATTTGATAAAACAACAAGGGTAAATATCAACTTTGGAGATGTTGCGGGCTTAGATGAAGCAAAAGTTGAAGTAATGGAAATTGTCGACTTCTTAAAAAACCCTAAAAAATATACAGCTTTAGGCGGTAAAATTCCTAAAGGAGCTTTGTTGATCGGCCCTCCGGGTACAGGTAAAACATTATTGGCGAAAGCTGTTGCAGGTGAAGCGCAAGTTCCTTTCTTCAGTTTAAGTGGTAGTGATTTTGTTGAAATGTTTGTAGGTGTTGGTGCCAGCCGTGTGCGTGATCTATTTAAACAAGCAAGAGAAAAAGCACCATGTATCATTTTCATTGATGAGATCGATGCCATCGGTAGAGCAAGAGGCAAGAACATGATGATGAGCAATGATGAAAGAGAAAATACTTTGAACCAACTACTTGTTGAAATGGATGGTTTTGGAACTGATCTTGGTATCATCATCTTAGCTGCAACAAACAGACCCGATGTATTAGATACCGCGTTATTAAGACCGGGAAGATTCGACAGACAAATAACAATCGATCGTCCTGATTTAGTTGGACGTGAAGCAATATTCAAAGTGCATTTAGAAACTATTAAAATTTCTGAAACATTAGATATTCATAAACTAGCGGAACAAACACCCGGTTTTGCCGGCGCCGATATCGCTAACGTTTGTAACGAAGCTGCGTTAATAGCTGCAAGAAAAAATAAAGAATCAGTTGATATGTCTGATTTTCAGGATGCAATTGATCGCGTGATAGGCGGATTAGAAAAAAAGAACAAAATTATTTCTCCGGAAGAAAAAGAAATTATTGCTTATCATGAGGCTGGCCACGCAATTTGTGGTTGGTATTTAGAACATGCTTACCCATTATTAAAAGTAACAATCGTTCCAAGAGGCACTGCAGCTCTAGGTTACGCTCAATACACCCCTAAAGAACAATACTTATATAATACCGATCAGCTAATGGATCAAATTTGTATGACATTAGGTGGCAGAGCGAGTGAAGATATTTTCTTCGGAAAAATAAGCACTGGTGCAAGCAATGATCTTCAACAAATTACCAAGATCGCATACAGCATGATCACTGTGTATGGTATGAATGATAAAATAGGAAATGTTAGTTTCTATGATCCTGCACAGGATAATACGTTTACAAAACCTTTTAGTGAAGAAACAGGTAAAATGATCGATCAGGAAGTACGCAAACTAATTGAAGTAGCGTATGAAAAAACAAAAGCTTTGCTAACAGAAAAAAGAGGTGACGTTGAAAAACTAGCTAAAGAATTGTTGAAGAAAGAAGTATTGTTCCAAAGCGATGTAGAAACTTTAATTGGTAAACGCCCCTTTGAAGAAAAGAAATTATTAGATGAGCCAAAGGTTGATCCGAAAGATGCAGTTGCAGATGATCCTACAACACAGTCTTTACCGGAAGAATTAATTAATCCGCCGGCAATTTAAAAACATATTATTTTGTCTACTGCAAAAGAAAATATATTAAAAAAAATAAAGCAGGCACTGGCTCAACCGGTGCCTTTGCCTTTTCCTGAAAGCGAAGAAAAAAATACTATTTACGAGCCTCCGCGAGATGAATTAGACATTACATTTGCCGAAGCCTTTACACAACTGCAAGGAAAATTTGCTTTTTGTTTCAACGAAAAGGAAATGCAGCAACAATTGCAACAATTAATAACGGAAAAACAATGGGCAAAAATCTATTGTAAAGAAGACAAGTGGAACGAACAGTTCAGCAATACAATAAATTTAGCAACCTGCGATGCGTCGATCACCGGTTGCGAATGTCTAGTCGCAAGAACTGGTACTATTGTAATGAGTGCGGCAGAGCAAAGTGGAAGAACTGTTAGCGTATATGCCCCCATACATATTTGCATTGCCTATACCAACCAATTAGTATTTGATATAAAGGACGCACTAGAATTGGTAAATAAGAAATACACAGGAAATATCCCGTCTTTAATAACATTTGCCAGCGGACCAAGCCGTACTGCAGACATTGAAAAAACTTTAGTGACTGGCGTACATGGACCAAAAGAAGTCTATTTGTTTTTAATTGACACCCCTAATAATTAATCCTCGTTAATGAAAAATGAATTGTTATTTTTGAAATAACAATTGTTCACTAATTATTTTCATCAACGTTTTGAATATCAGCAATAATAAAAAAATCTATTTTCTTTCCGACTTTCACCTTGGCGCGCCCAACGCTCAGGTAAGTTTAATTAGAGAGAGAAAAATTGTTCAATTTCTGGATGAGATAAAACATGATGCCCAACAAATTTTTATCGTAGGCGATCTATTTGATTTCTGGTACGAGTATAAAAAAGTTGTGCCGCGTGGATATGTGCGAATACTCGGCAAATTGGCCGAGCTTACTGATAGCGGTATCGATATCCATTTTTTTGTTGGCAATCATGATATGTGGATGAATGATTATTTTCAAAAAGAATTGAACATCCCTGTTTATTTTGAACCAAAGACTTTTGAATTCAATAATAAAAAATTTATGATTGGCCATGGAGATGGATTAGGTCCTGGTGATGCCGGTTATAAATTCATCAAAAAAATATTTCGCAATAAAATTTGCCAATTTGTTTTTGGTATATTGCCTCCTTATATTGGAATGGGCATTGCACATTATTTTTCTAATAAAAGCAGAAGCAGAGAAGATAGCAACATAGAAGTTTTTTTAGGTGAAGAAAATGAATGGCTCCTCACTTACTCTAAAGAGGTTTTACAAAAAGAACATTTTGATTATTTTATTTTTGGCCATCGTCATTTACCAATTGATTTTTCATTGAACGAAAACAGCCGCTACATTAATCTGGGTGAATGGATAAACTATAACAGTTATGCAGTTTTTGATGGCAAAACACTCGAACTAAAATATTACAAATGAACAAGCTGAAAAAAACAATATTCTTTTCTTGTTTATTTTTTTTAAGTGCAGTTTCGGTTCTTGCACAAGCTGATTCTTCTATTACTTATATCAAAACAATTCCCGGCGATTATAAATATTTTACAGTAGATAATTTAGGTGATATCTATCTTGTTACAAAAGATGATCAGTTAAAAAAATTTAAAGCGAATGGGGATTCTATTGGCATATTTAACGATGTAAAAAAATTCGGTACACTTACATCAATAGATGCAACAAATCCCCTTAAGGTATTATTATATTATGAAGACTTTGCTAGTGTGGTTGTGCTAGACAGATTTTTAAATGTGTTGAACACGATCAATCTGCGCCAGCAAAATATTTTTAAAGTTCGCGCTATTGCTACTTCTTACGATAATAATATGTGGCTATTTGATGAAGGCGATAGCAAAGTAAAAAAAATTGATGATAACGGAAATGTATTATCCGAAACTGTAGATTTTAGAATACTTTTTGATTCAGTTCCATCACCATCTAAAATAATAGATAGGGATGGGTTTATTTATCTTTATGACCCACATAAAGGATTTTACATTTTTGATCATTATGGTGGATTAAAAAATAACATCCCATTTCTTAACTGGAAAAATGTAGAGGTTATAAAAGGAAACATGTATGGTTTTAGCGACTCTTTGTTGTATTCCTATAAATCAGGTTCCTTAAATCTCCTGCAATATCCATTGCCGTTGTCTTTCTCCAATGCTGTACAAATAAAAGCCGGTAATAATATGGCGTATGTTTTACAAAAAGAAGGATTGTATGTTTTTTCTGTAAAGTAGAGATCCATATAACGATAAACTGGAATTTTTCACTAAAAAAGCTATTCCAACTAAATTTTGTTACTTTTGCTGCCCAAAGTCAGGCTACAAGCCTGACTCATAGTTTTTAGTACATGAGTTTAAAGGATAAGATACATATTGAGCGCTTACCTAATCATATTGCCATTATAATGGATGGCAATGGAAGGTGGGCAAAAGAAAAAGGTGAGGATCGTCTTTTTGGTCATTTACATGGTGTTGAAAGTGTACGAAATGTAGTAGAAGGCTGTGCAGAATTGGGTATTAAATACCTAACCCTTTATGCTTTTAGTACCGAAAATTGGGATAGGCCGGCTTATGAAGTAAGCGGATTAATGGAACTTTTGATAGATACGATTCGTAAAGAGGTCCCGACTCTAAATAAAAACAATATCAGGTTGCACATGATTGGTGACAGCTCAATGCTACCAGAAAATGCAAGGCGTGAATTAAAAGAAGCTTTGGATGAAACAAGTGGCAATAGTGGTCTAAATCTTATAATGGCACTGAGCTATAGTAGCCGTTGGGAAATTGTGAATACTGTACAACAGATTGCCGAAGCTGTAAAAGAAGGGAAAATTGAACCAAAAGACATATCGCAAAAAACGATACAGGAATTTTTAACAACAAGTGCTTATCCCGATCCAGAATTAATGATACGTACAAGTGGTGAATATAGGATAAGCAATTTTTTATTATACCAATTGGCTTATGCTGAATTATATTTTACCAACACGCTTTGGCCAGACTTCAGAAAAGAAAATCTGTATGAGGCAATAATAGATTTTCAGAATAGAGAGAGACGCTTTGGTAAAACAGGAGATCAAATAAAAAAAGAGCAAAAAACTGCTAATCCCTAGATAATCAATTCAAAGGAGATTGCTATTATAGGCTCATTTAACAAATACTTTTCAATAATAGCAGTTAATTTGCCGTTTCGTAAAAATCAATTAATGCACAGGATTTATCAGGGTCTTTTTCTTATTATTAGTGTTTTTTTCATTAATACAACGGCAATTGCCCAAAATAAGGTTGATTCTAGTACTTCTGTAGCTATTGATTCTACTCCTGTATCAATAAATCCCGAATTAAACAGTATTTATGATACAAAATCTCCCAAAACATATTCTATTTCATCAATAAAGGTTACCGGAAGCAAATCTTTTGATCAAAATTTGATCATTTCTATTTCGGGACTTGCTATTGGGGATAAAGTACAAATTCCTGGTACTGATGTATTTAGCAAAGCAATTAACAAGCTTTGGAAACAAAATCTTATCTCTGATGTAGAAATATACCTTACCAATCTATCGGGCACAAACCTTTCTGTAGAAATCGCTATTACAGAACGGCCACGCTTAGCAGATTATATACTAGAAGGAATTAAAAAAACAGATAGGGACGATCTTAAAAAGAAAATCAGTCTGACCAAAGAAAAGGTGGTAACAGAAAACATGAAGCTGAATACGGTAGATGTTATCAAAAAATTCTATGACGAAAAAGGTTATCAAAATGTTACTGTAAAAGTCAAAGAAGAAAAGTCTAAATCAGCAAAAAATTCTCTAACGCTTACTTTTATTATCGATAAAGGCAATAAAGTAAAGGTAAACTCGATAAATTTTGTAGGGAACCAAAACATTCTTGATCAAAAGTTAAAGAAACAAATGAGCGGTACCAAAGAGTTAACACGTTTTACTCTTTTTCCTTCTTCGGTACCAAATCCATACAACGATACAACTTCAAAGCTTACTTTTAAAGAATATGTTCATGAATATGGGTTTCTTTTGCCTAACCAAACTGGTATAATTCTTAGGCCATATTTCCGCCCAACATTTGCCAATGCAAAATTTGATGCAGATAAATACGCTGATGACAAAGGTAAGATTATAGACTACTACAACACGAAAGGCTATCGAGACGTTGCAATTGCTGCAGATACAAATATTACAAATACAAAAGGTAACAGAGATATTTTTATAAAAATAGTAGAAGGTCACAAGTATTACTTTGGTAATATTACGTGGAGAGGAAATACAAAATATACAGACTCCTTATTAACCCTAATTTTAAGTATAAAAAAAGGAGACGTCTACAATCAGGAATTATTAAATAAGCGTTTAGGAAAACAATTAACTGCAGAAGGCGGAGATATAGGTAGTTTATATCTTGATGATGGTTATTTATTTTTTCATGTTGATCCTATAGAAACAGCGGTTTATAATGATACGATCGATTTCGAAATACGTATGCAGGAAGGTCCTCAAGCTACAATAGGAAGGGTAGATATTACAGGCAACGAAAAAACAAAGGATTACGTTATTCGTCGGGAACTAAGAACTATTCCAGGAGAAAAATTTAGTCGTGCTGATGTAATACGTACACAACGTGAGCTTTCTCAATTAGGCTTTTTTAATCCTGAAAAGATCACACCAAATATTGTCCCTAACGCTGATAACGGAACTGTTGATATTGGCTGGAGCGTTGAAGAAAAATCAAGTGATCAGCTGGAGCTTTCCGCAGGTTTTGGTGGTGGTATTGGTTTAACAGGTACGCTTGGTGTTACTTTTAACAATTTCTCTGTCAACAATATTCTTAAGGGTTCTACTTGGGATCCATTACCTTCTGGTGATGGGCAAAAATTAAGTGCGAGGGTTCAATCTAACGGCAAGGCATATCGTTCTTATAACTTATCCTTTACAGAGCCATGGCTTGGTGGTAAAAAGCGCAATTCATTTACAACCAGCCTTTATAGTACTAAATATGCTAATACCCATGGTGCTAGTAATAATTTTTGTCTCGCGTGTGCTGATACTTCTTACATCAGAACAGTCGGCGCAGGAGTATCGCTAGGAAAACAGCTTAAATGGCCTGATGATTATTTCTCATTAGTGTATTCACTTAATTACCAGCAATATAAGCTTAAAAATTACCCTAATATTTTTAAGGGGTTAAGCAATGGTTTTGCAACTAATATTAGTTTGAAAATCTCATTGGCAAGAAGCTCAACACAAGGAAATCCAATATTTCCAACGGGGGGGTCAAACTTTTTACTAAGTGGACAGTTTACTTTGCCTTATTCATTACTCGGTATAAATACAGGAGAAACTACAAGCAATCCATATACTTTACCTGAATTCCACAAATGGCGTTTCAATGGTGAATATTATATTCCGTTGGGTATTGCCCAGGGCGCAGACAAGAACCAACAATTTGTTTTAAAAGTTGCTGCAAAATTTGGTTACATCGGTAGATATAATACAAGCTTAACCGTATCTCCATTTGATCGTTTTCAATTAGGTGATGCAGGTTTAAGTAATACTTTTGCTATATTAGGATATGATATCATTTCTCAACGTGGCTATCCGGTTTATAACTCATCAAACCCGTCAGTAAATCCTGAAAATGTTACGCCAACAGAGTTTTTTACAATTTTTAATAAATACACAATGGAAGTTAGATATCCATTCAGCCTTAATCCAAGTAGCACGATATTTGGTTTAGCATTTTTTGAAGCAGCAAATGGCTGGTACGATTTTAAAGATTATAATCCATTTCAGTTACGTCGTTCAGCTGGTCTTGGTGCTCGTTTCTATTTACCATTATTTGGATTGTTAGGATTCGATTATGGTATAGGATTCGACAGAATTCAACCGGGACAACCATTAAAGGGCGCGTTTAAATTTACATTCTTGCTGGGTCAGGAACCTGAATAATGATTTTGAATATTAAAAAATTAATATGAAATCACTAAAACTTATTCTTACAATTTGCTGTTTTTGGCTCGTTTCATTTTCCGTATCGGCCCAACGATATGCCGTTATTGATAGTAAATATATCCTGGAAAAATTACCAGAATATAAAGACGCACAAAAAAGACTGGATCAATTTAGTGCCGGATGGCAACAAGAAATTGAAAGAAAGCAAGCCATTCTCGATAAAATGAACAACGATTATAATGCAGAAGAGGTAATGCTTTCCGATGAATTAAAAAAGAAAAGAGAAGATGAAATATACAATCGGGAAAAAGAGGTACGTGATCTTCAAAAAAAATATTTTGGGTTTGAGGGCGACCTTTTTAAAAAAAGGCAGGAGCTTATAAAACCAATACAGGACAAGGTTTATATAGCAATACAAAAATTAGCTGTAGACAGATCTTACGATTTTATTTTGGATAAAAGTGAAGGAATTACTGTTATATTTGCTGATCCAAAACTGGATAGAAGTGATGACGTATTAAAATTTTTAGGCGTAACTAAACCATAAATCGCTACATATAATACAAGAATATCAATCTAAATAAAAACTCTACAATTACAAAAAATGAAAAAATTATTAGTATTAAGTTTGATCGCTTTCACATTTTTAAGCGCCTCTGCACAAAACAAAATCGGTTATATTAATACAGAAGATCTTATTAATTCAATGCCGGAAGCTGATAAAGCAAACACAGCTTTACAAGATTATCAAACTTCTTTAACACAACAGGGTAATGATTACCTTACTGAATTAAATGAAAAAGATAGCATCTTTGTAAGAGACTCTGCAAAACTATCTCCTGCAGCAAGAGAATTAAGAAGAAATGACTTAGTTGCACTTTATCAAAAAGTACAAGGCTGGAATCAAACTATGCAACAAATGATCAATGAAAAACAACAAGCTTTACTTGTTCCAATTCGTACAAAAGCTATACAAGCAATTAAAGATGTTGCAAAAGAAAATGGCTACGGATATATTCTAGATCAACAAGCATTATTAGTCAGCCCTCCAGCAGATGATGTTTTGCCTTTGGTTAAAAAGAAATTGGGTATTAAAGATTCACCAAAACCTGCTGCTGGAGGAGGTGGTGGTATGTCCCCAATGCAACAATAAAAAATTCATTACAAAATAGTTAACCCATTCCGATAATAACGGAATGGGTTTTTTATTACCTTGTACATTGTAAATAATTTAATCTTATTAAATGAAGTCTCAACCTATTGGAGTGTTTGACAGTGGTTATGGAGGATTGACGGTATTAAAAGAAATCGTTAAGAAATTACCTGAATATGATTATTTGTATTTAGGGGATAATGCGCGTGCTCCTTACGGAAATAGAAGTTTTGATACTGTTTACGAATACACATTACAATCTGTAGAATGGTTTTTTAAACAAAGCTGTTCTTTGGTAATACTTGCTTGTAATACTGCATCTGCAAAAGCTTTACGAACAATCCAACAAAATGATTTGCCGAAATTAGGTAGAGACAAAAGGGTACTAGGAGTTATTCGCCCCACAACAGAAATTATCGGGCAGTTTACAAGATCAAATGAAATTGGAATCTTAGGTACAAATGGTACCGTTCAATCAAACTCTTACCCCATAGAAATAAGTAAATTCTATCCACAAATCAAAGTCCACCAGGAAGCTTGTCCAATGTGGGTTTCTTTGGTAGAAAATGATGAATATAAATCAACGGGGGCCGATTTTTTTGTAGAGGCCAATATTAAAAACCTATTGCTCCAATCAAAAAATATTGATACTATTTTACTGGCATGTACTCACTATCCATTGCTTATCAATAAGATAAAACAATTTGTTCCTGAAGATATAACGATCATTTCCCAAGGAGAAATAGTAGCCAAAAGCCTTGTCAATTATCTCCATCGACATCCGGAAATAGAAAAAAACTGTAGTAAGAACGGACAATTAGCATTTTATACAACAGATCTACTACAGGATTTCGACAATCATGCTGCCACTTTCTTCGGAAAGCCCATACAATCATTACTTATAGAGCTGTAAAATCAAAAAACTTAGAACTTATACACAAAACTTAATAACTTTTTCTTACCTTCGCCGTCCTTTCACAAACACCAGGGATGGTGCCCTGATGAGTGTTGATAAAATATTTTAGAAATTAATTTTGTAAAAGGAAAAACTTAATAAGATGCCAGGCAAAAAAAGAACCTACCAACCTCACGTCCGTCGCAGAAAACATGTACATGGTTTTCGCCAACGTATGCAAACAGCTAATGGCCGTAAGGTATTAGCATCTCGTCGTAAAAAAGGACGTGTTAAGCTTACTGTTTCTGACGAACGTTTCGGAAAAAAATAGGCCATTTGTCCCGTGCATAGCGGGATATTAGGAAAAAATATTTAGCTCTCCTTGTGAGAGCTTTTTTAATTTTGTATAACTCCTTGGAAAAACCTGTACGATATACACTTGGCAAAGAAGACAAACTGAAAAGCCGCAAAATCATTGAACAATTGTTCAAAGAAGAGAAGTCTTTTTCTTTATTTCCATTCAGGATTATTTATTTAGTTCAACCGACTAATAATAT
>DATHNB010000370.1:0-69753 GCA_035486495.1 Ferruginibacter sp.
ATCCGATAATATTGGTGATAGGAATATTGAAATGTTTTGCAAAACCATAATCACGTGGATCGCCGCAAGGCACAGCCATGATAGCGCCGGTACCATATCCTGCCAAAACATACTCCGCTATCCAGATAGGAATTTCTTTTCCGTCAAAAGGATTGATGGCATACGCACCGGTGAAGCAACCCGTAATTTGTTTTACTTCGCTCATGCGTTCCCGTTCGCTTCTGCTTTTTACGTAATCGAGATATTTATCTATTGCTGCTTTTTGATCAGCAGTTGTTATTTGAGCAACTAATTCGTGTTCGGGTGCAACAACCATAAAGTCTACGCCGAAGATCGTATCAGGTCTTGTTGTATAAACGCGTAAATTTTTATCGGTATTCTTTATGGCAAAATCCATTTCCGCGCCCTGACTCTTTCCGATCCAGTTCTTTTGCATTTCCTTCATCGCATCGCTGAACTCAATGCGTTCCAAACCTTCCAATAAACGATCGGCATATTCGGTAATGCGTAAATACCATTGACGCATTTTCTTTTTTACAACGGGAAAACCACCACGTTCGCTTACACCGTTTACCACTTCATCATTTGCCAAAACGGTCCCTAAAGCTTCGCACCAATTCACTTCGCCATAAGCGCTGAATGATAAACGATAGTCCATTAATATTTCCTGCTTGCGAATATCAGTAAAAGCTTTCCATTCGCTTGCACTAAAGCGGTGGTCCGTGGTCAGTAGTCGGTCGTCACCCACATTACCATTGTTGGCGAAAGATTCAATCAGTTCACTAATTGGCTTTGCCTTTTTAGCAACACGATCATACCAGCTATGAAATATTTGTAAAAAGATCCATTGTGTCCATTTGTAATAACTTGGGTCACTTGTTCTTACTTCACGGCTCCAATCATAACAAAAACCAATTTTATCTAACTGGCTACGAAAGGTAGCAATGTTTTTTTCTGTAGTAACGGCAGGATGTTGTCCGGTTTCCAATGCATATTGTTCGGCAGGTAACCCAAAGCTGTCATATCCCATCGGGTGTAGAACATTATACCCTTTTAATCTTTTATAACGACTGTAAATATCGCTGGCAATATAACCGAGCGGATGACCCACGTGTAAACCGGCGCCACTTGGGTAAGGAAACATATCCAACACATAATACTTTGGCTTGGCAGAATCGTTGCTTACTTTATAAGCATTTGTTTCGTTCCATTTCTGCTGCCAGCCTTGCTCTATCTTCCTGAAATCATATTCCATTACCTGCTATATTGTGTTGAATGATTTGTATTTAATTAACATTCGCCCGTTAAAAATTAAAATAATTTTGAATGAGAGCAAAAGTACAGTAAAGCCTTTAAAATTAATTACATTTGCGCCCTATATAGGATCTAAAAAATTTAATTTCATACATGTCACAATTCGGAAAAGGATCAAGCAAAAAAGGTAAAACGACTTATGCATACGCTATTATCGGAGTAGCATTGGTGTTATTCTTGTTTGGTATTGTTGGATGGTTTTTTATTGATGTCCGCAAAACAGGAGATTACCTGAAAGAAAGTATTCAGATTCAGGCTTTTTTGAACAGGGATGCATCTAAGACAGAAATCGATAGTCTGCAGCAATATGTTGCTGCTGTCCCTTATGTAAAATCGGCAGAATATGTAACTAAAGAAATGGCGATACAGCGTTACAATGCTGATAACGATACCAGCTGGAGAAAATTTATAGCCAACAATCCTTTGCCTGAAAGCATTGATTTTAATGTAAAGGCAGATCATGTTCAGGCCGACAGTTTAAATGCATTGGCAGAAAATTTACAAAATGCTTTTCCCGGTGTTATATCAGAATTTAAGTTTCCTACTGTTGCGGTAGATAAAGTGAGCAAATATGTAAAAGCTGGAGCATTGGTTTTTTTGATCATTGCTGTGATATTGACGATGCTCGTTATAATTTCTATTGATAATACGATAAGGCTGGCCATGTACAGCAACCGTTTCTTAATTAAAACAATGCAAATGGTAGGCGCTACACGATGGTTCATTGCAAAACCAATTGATGTCAGGGCGATCGTGAATGGGTTAATATCTGCTCTCCTGGCTATTATCGCAGTATATAGTACGGTGTTGGTAGTAGAGTATTTTGTGCCGGATTTTAAAAGTCTGCATGATACAAAAAGCATGGCTATATTGTTTATTGGCATCATCATTTTGGGTATTATCATTTCAGTTTTCAGTACGCATCGTGCGGTATTAAAATACCTGCGTATGAAGCTGGATGATCTTTATTAGTTAATCAATTACTAAAGGGGGGTTGACTTTAAATATTATTTCCTTTATTTGTATATAAAACAAAAAAAATGAGCACTACTAAACAACAACAAGATTCAAAAGCCGCTAATCTTTTTGATAAAGGAAATTATTTGTGGATGATAATCGGCTTAGTAGTAATGGCCATTGGATTTATATTAATGGTGGGGGGAAAAAGTCATGACCCAATGGTATTTAATGATGCTGAAATTTATAGCACAAGGCGTATCACTGTTGCACCTATCGTGATCATACTTGGTCTGTTGATCGAGATCTATGCGATAATGAAAAATCCTAAAAGCGAATAATTACTTATATTTTTCAATGACCGATTTGATAATTTGTTGATGATGATTCATCCGGATTATCAGATCGGTTTTTTATTTTTACAACCAAAACTTATTTAATGAATACTCTACAATCGATCATCCTTTCAATTATTGAAGGACTGACAGAATTTTTACCTGTTTCTTCTACAGGCCACATGATCATCGCTAGTTCCGTAATGGGCATTGAACGTGATGAATTTGTAAAGCTGTTTGAGATAGCTATTCAATTAGGTGCAATACTGGCAGTTGTAGTTTTGTATTGGAAGAAATTTTTCGATTTTGCAAAATGGGAATTTTATTTAAAATTATTGGTAGCTGTAATTCCTGCATTAATATTAGGGAAGCTTTTTTCTGATAAGATTGATATGTTGTTGGAAAGTCCGACAGTGGTAGCGGTTAGTTTATTACTTGGCGGGATCATTTTATTGTTTGTAGATAAAATGTTCAATCACCCAACTGTTACGCAGGAAGATAATGTAAGTTATAAGAAAGGATTTATCATTGGTATTTGCCAATGTCTTGCGATGATACCAGGCGTTAGTCGCAGTGCCGCAAGTATTGTAGGCGGGATGAGTCAAAAGCTGACAAGAAAAGTTGCTGCAGAATTTTCCTTCTTTTTAGCAGTACCAACAATGGTTGCTGCAACAGGATACAAATTATTAAAAACATATCAGTCAAATCCCGAGATCTTAAAAGATAAACACAACCTAATGTTTTTAGCAGAAGGAAACATAATAGCATTTATTGTTGCGATGCTAGCGATTAAATTTTTCATCACGTATTTACAAAAACATGGCTTTAAAGTTTTTGGCGTGTACAGAATTATATTGGGTATTATTGTTTTGATATTAATTAGCCGTGGTATCATTAATTAATTTAACTACTACTTATGCAAACAGCTTCTAAAAAAGTTATTAATGGATGGAGTATGTACGATTGGGCAAACTCTGTTTACTCATTGGTAATTACATCCTCCATTTTTCCCGCTTACTATGAAGGCGTTACCTCAGGAAAGAGTATTACGTTTTTAGGCCGAACTTTTAATGAACCATCAGCTTTGTATAATTACGCGGTCGCGTTTTCATTTTTATTTGTATCACTTATTTCACCGCTTTTATCTTCTATTGCAGATTCATTCGGTAGCAAAAAAAGATTCATGCAATTCTTTTGTTACCTGGGTTCGTTTAGCTGTTGCGCGATGTATTATTTTACGCCTGATAATCCTCAACTCGGCATTGTACTTTTTGTTTTAGCATCGATAGGATATGGCGGCAGCCTTGTTTTTTACAATGCGTACTTACCGGAAATTGCATCTGTGGAAGATCAGGATAATGTGAGTGCTAAAGGATTTGCACTAGGATATGTCGGTAGTGTTTTGTTATTATTATTTTGTTTGATAATGGTAACCAAGCATGATATGTTTGGCATTGCAACAGCAGGGAAAGCATCCCAAATATCTTTTTTCTTAACGGGTGTGTGGTGGGCAGCTTTTGCACAGATCACATTTTTTACTTTACCAAAAACTGAACCCAATCCTATTTCGAAGAGCCATAATTTTTTAACAAAAGGCTATGCGGAGTTAAAAAAAGTTTGGAACGAAGTAAAGCATGAACCTACCTTGAAAAGGTTTTTATTGGCCTTCTTCTTTTTTGGAATGGGCGTAGAAACAGTAATGTATTCTGCCGCAATATTTGCCAAGGAGGAAATTTTTCCTAATACAGGAAATAAAGAAACAGATGCAAGCAATACAGGAAAACTAATGATGACGATCTTGATCATTCAGATTGTTGCCATCGCGGGATCTTATATGTTTTCTTATTTTTCTAAAAAGATCGGCAATATAAAAGTTCTAATAGGCGGTGTTTTGATATGGATTGGTATTTGTATTGCTTCTTATTTTGTATACACGCAGTTCTCATTTTATATTGTAGCTGCTACAGTTGGTCTGGTGATGGGTGGTATACAATCGTTAAGTCGCTCTACCTATTCTAAGTTAATGCCGCCAACAAAAGATACTGCCTCTTACTTTAGTTTTTATGATGTGTGTGATAAAGTTGGAACGGTTATCGGCACAGCAACATTTGGTATAGTAACGGAAATAACCGGAGGTATGAGAAGCGCGGTTTTATCTTTAATGGTATATTTTATCATAGCACTATTTATCTTATTCTATTCTTTATGGAAAGAACCTAAACTTCAAGCAGCTTTATAAATGAATTTGTATACGATCAATGCTGGACATTTTAAATTGGATGGCGGTGCTATGTTTGGTGTAGTCCCGAAAACAATGTGGAACAAATTAAATCCTGCGGATGAAAATAATATGTGCAGCTGGGCCATGCGCTGTTTGTTAATTGAAGATGGTAACAAACTTATTTTGATCGATACCGGTATGGGCGATAAACAAGATGCTAAATTCTTCGATCGATATTATTTACATGGCGATGATAGTTTGGAAAGATCATTAGCAGCAAAAGGATTTAGTAAAGATGATATTACAGACGTGATTTTAACGCATCTTCATTTTGATCATTGCGGAGGCGCTATTGTAAAACAACGAGATAAATTATTGCCTGCATTTAAAAATGCCACTTACTGGAGTAACGAGCAACATTGGAATTGGGCCATCAATCCAAATGACAGAGAAAAAGCCTCTTTCTTAAAAGAAAATATTTTACCAATACAGGAAAGCGGACAATTAAAATTTGTTGCACCTAATGCTATTCAATCAAATATTTTACCAGCGCTAACATTCAAATATGCCTTCGGTCATACAGATGCGATGATGTTGCCGGTAATACAATACAAGAATAAAACGATTGTTTTTATGGCAGATCTGTTGCCCTCGCCCGCGCATATTCCTTTGCCGTATGTAATGGCTTATGATATGTTTCCTATGAAAACCTTGAGCGAGAAGAAAATATTTTTATCGGAAGCAGAACAAAACGGGTACGTTTTATTCTTTGAACATGATCCAACAATTGAATGTTGCACCCTGCAATTAACAGAAAAAGGAATTCGTGTGAAGGACATTTTTAAATTAGAAGAGATCTAATCATCATCATCTTTTATCTGCGATGATAATGGATAGCGTAAATTTTTATAGCCAATCATATCTACCTTAACATTTCCTACTACGATCGGTGTTTCCACTCTCAACAATACATGGTTAGGATCATCACTTACCCAGGCGTTCATTTTTTCACCATCTGTAAACATTGTTCCTTTGATCAGCAAAGGTTTAAACCTGATCGCATGAAATCGGCCATATTTTGTTCTTACGATTTCTTTTCCCATATAACGGATGTACATGTGATACACCTGATCATCCAGGAACATATCAAACGGGATCTTATCATTTGGTTTAAAGCTATTAAAATCAATATTGCGTAAACAATAAATAGCACTTACGACATCTTGTATACAATTGGAGGTTTTAAAAACACCGTGCGTACTAACTGCAGTACCTGCGGCTTCGTTAAAAGTTACGTTATTGTAGATAGTAGTGTTGCCTTCACTTACATTACGAATAAATTTAAGCGGTAGCATTGTGCCTGTATCAATATAGGTTTCATATCTATCCCGTACTTTAAAAAAACCATCAAAGAATGAATATGATTTTCCTTCGCCTACACAATGGTAAGAAGGTTTGCCGTTAAATCTTTCGAGGCTTGTTGTAAAAGTAGCTTCACCCGCGCCAATGTATGCACCCAGTGTATTGTAATACACTTTCATAGTGATTTGTTCGCCGGGATTAAATGCAGTATTTTTAATTGAGCAAAAATCAAAAGATGACTTTTGACTAAAGCTGCAAAAAGTAATTATTAAAAGCGCCGATTTTAAAATATTCCTCATTTTTCTTTTACAATTTTAACACTTAAAATCAAGAATCCACCAATAACGGCTGGTATAACCAAATTAATGAGCCAAATACCTAATGCGGCCGTACCAACTCCTAATTGGTTAGTTGTGTAAAATTTTAAAATTTCCCAACTTGCTTTTGCCCTGATTGGCAACTCTATAAAACCAAGTGTTGGCGCTATTGCCATTATCAAATAAAACACCGAGATCGACCAAAAACATATCAGGTTTGAAATATCGATCTGCATTACTTTTAAAAGCAAAATATATTGACAAACAAAAACCAAGTACCTCACAAATGATAAAAACAAAATGCGAGCCAATTGTTGATTATCAAACTCATCCAGTACTGAAATATGTTTTACTGCTTTTTGAAAAGCAGGAATTTTTTCTATTGATCTTACCAGCCATCCAAGGCGTAAATAAAATAATAATAAAAATACAGTGATCCCTATGCTAAGATATATTAATATATTACTCCAAAATTCCGGTAAAACATTTAAAGCATTGTCATTATTGTGTGAAAAGAACCTTAAAGTGAGTAAGCCCAAACAGCCCATTACCATCGTGACAACTAACTGACTGATGCTGCCAACGATAGTTAATGAAATTGCTTTAATGCGACTTCCTTCATCAACGTACAAAATTCTTCCGCCATATTCGCCTACACGATTGGGAGTTAGCATCGTAACACTACAACCAGATAGTACGGATCTGAATGCTTTAAGAAAAGAAAACCGTTGAATATGGCTCACCAATATTTGCCATTTTCTTGCTTCTAATCCCCAATTGACGATCATTAAAAAAAGAACTAACCATAAGCGCCAATCCTGCCAGCTGTTTTTAATTTGTTGCCAGCGATGAGCTAGATCATTCTGATTAATGATCTGTTTATATAAACTCCACGATAGTACAATAAATAAAACCGGGATCAAAAAATAGTTGATTAATATTTTAATACTTTTATTCAAACAGGTTTTTGTTATTTTTATATGTGGAATGACCGGAAGGTTTAGATGCACGGCATTATAGCGTAAATATCAGCCTTAATCTTAAATCAAAAAAATTGCAAAAAAAATCGACCATTATTTTAGGTATTGATCCGGGAACTGTAATCATGGGCTACGGATTAATAGAGGTGAATGGTAGCACCATGCGGCTGATAGAAATGGGGGTATTGAAACCAGGGAAAATAGATGATACATATAAAAAACTGCAATTAATATATAATACGGTTAGTGGTTTAGTAATAAAATACAAACCTGATGTTTTTGCTATTGAAGCGCCGTTTTTTGGTAAGAATGTGCAGAGTATGCTGAAGTTGGGGCGCGCACAAGGAGTTGCCATCGCTGCAGCAATGAGACATGGTTTAGATGTAACTGAGTATTCGCCAAAAAAGATCAAGCAATCAATAACTGGTAACGGTAATGCTAATAAAGAACAGGTATTGCTAATGCTAAAACGGTTATTAGAATTTACAGACGACCCTCAATATTTAGATGCATCCGATGCGCTTGCGGTAGCGGTGTGTCATCATTTTCAATTCAATGCTTTATTAGGCGAAACCTCTTCAAAAAAAATGAAAGGTTGGGATGATTTTATTAAAAATAACCCCGGCAGAGTTAAGTAGATGATGCCTTAACCCTCTGTTAACATCAATTAACAACACTATAGTAATTAAAAAAAAACCTTTGTAAGTATATGAGCATGGTTATACGTTCAAAAGCTTTACGGCTGGTTATATTGATAAGCACGTTACTCGTTGCTATCATTATCACTGTACAATTGGTATGGCTGCAGAAGGTGTACTTTTTTGAAGCGAAACAATTTAATATCAATATATCGAAAAGTATAAAGGGTTTATATGAAGATATGCCACTTATGCAGGGACCGATAAGTGTTGAAAAACTGATAGAGAATCCCAGCAATGATGCATACCTTATAAGGGTAGATCATACCATTAATATGGATACGCTGGTAAAAAATTTGAGTAATGAGATGGTTGATTTCGGCATTTTTACAGATTGTAAAATTGCGTTCTTTGATACCTATGAACAAAAATATTCTGTTGAAAAACATATTGATCTGCCGGATGCATATCATTTATCAAACAATCATGATATCCCTGTTTTTGAAAGAAATTATCCTTATGTGATAATGTATTTTCCACATAGAGGCGAATACATTATCCGTCAGATGTTTTTCTGGATAGTAACAAGTTCAACATTGCTTATCGTATTGATCTGTTTTGGAGCGAGTATTTTCTATCTATACAGACAAAAATTTCTGAATGAGATACAGAAAGATTTCGTCAATAATTTTACTCATGAATTTAAAACGCCATTATCCGTTATAAAAATTGCGGGAGATGTGTTAAGTCAAAAAAATATTACGCAGAATCCCGACAAGCTTAAAAAGTATGCGGCGATTATTACGGAGCAGACTGTCCATTTGCAACAACAGGTTCAGCGGTTATTACAAATTGCATTTACAGAGCAACGTAATTTGCAGTTAGTAAAAGAAAAATTTGATGTAAACGAATTGATACAAAATGCCATTAATGATATACAGCCTTTGATAGAAGAAAAGAATGTAGTGATACAAACGTCTTTTACTACAAGGGATCCGATCATTTATGCAGATAGATCTCATTTATTTTTAGTGATCATTAATTTAATAGAGAATGCTATCAAATATGCGCAGAAACCTGTCATTGAAATTAGCACCTATAGAAAGGAAAACCATTTTAATATTGAGGTAAAAGACAATGGCATTGGCATATCCAAGGAAGATCAGAAAAAAATCTTTGAACGCTTTTATCGTGTGACGGATGGCAATCTTCATCAAACCAAAGGATTTGGTTTGGGGTTGCATTTTGTAAAAAAAATAATTGATGCTCATTTTGGCGAAATAGAAGTAGACAGCACATTACGAAAAGGCAGCATCTTTATTATTAAGATTCCAAAAAATTATAATTAATGAGCAAGGGAAAAATTTTACTCGCAGAGGATGACCGCAATTTAGCTTTTGTAATAAAAGATAATTTGCAGGATGAAGGTTTTGAAGTGATACATGCTTCAGATGGTGAAGCCGCGTGGCAGCAATTTCAAAAAAATGATTTTGACATTTGTTTGTTAGATGTTAATATGCCTTTGCGTGATGGGTTTTCATTAGCAAAAAAAATACGTGCCGAAAGTGATCTCGTCCCTATTTTATTTATAACCGCTAAAAGTTTAGAAGAAGACCGTATCAAAGGGTTTAATACAGGGGCTGATGATTACATTACAAAACCATTTAGCATTAAAGAATTGGTATTAAGGATAAATGTTTTCTTACGGCGCTCTAAAAAATTACAATCAGACGTTTTAGAAGAATACCAGATAGGCAAGTTAAGATTTGCTTATACTGAAATGAAGATTTACGTGAGCAATGAAGTGATATCATTAACACAAAGAGAAGCCGATCTGCTTCGTTTTTTTGCCCAACACGTAAACAAAATATTAAAACGTGAAGAAGTGTTGTTAAATGTTTGGGGTAAAGATGATTACTTTTTAGGAAGAAGTATGGATGTATTTATTACCAAACTGCGTAAACATTTTAAAGCTGACCCAGATGTTATTTTAGAAACAATACATGGTATTGGTTTTAGATTAAATGCAGGTTAAGCCAAATTTGCAATGATCTTTTGTTGTACTTCTTTTAATTCATCCGCACTCAATTTCAATTTACTCTTTGTAAAATTAATATCGTTTGCATTGTTAATTGGTACTAAATGAATATGCGCGTGCGGAACTTCTATACCGATCACAGATATTCCACAACGGTTACAGTCAAATGCTTTCTCAATGGCATGTGCAATAGGTTTAGCAAAAAGCAAGATTTCGGCTAAATAGGCGTCGGGAACGTCAAATAATTTATCTACCTCAATTTTTGGAACAACAAGTACATGACCTTTTGTTAAAGGAAAAATATCCAGAAAGGCAAAGAATTTATCATTCTCGGCAATTTTATAAGAAGGGATTTCTCCGGCGATTATTTTTGAAAAAATGGTCATAATAATGTACGATGTTGGATGTATGACGTATGATATTTATTATTTTATACACCGTACATCTAACACCGTACGTCGTACATTAATTCTATATCGTAATATTTTCAACCTTAAATTTAAGGGTTCCTGCAGGGACTATAACTTCAACGATATCACCAATTGCTTTGCCGAGTAAACCTTTACCAATAGGTGAAGTAACAGAGATCTTACTTAATTTCAAATCCGCTTCTTTTTCAGAAACAATCTGATATGTAACCTGTTTTTTTGTACCCAGGTTAGTAACGGTAACTTTTGTAAGGATAGAAGCTTTACTGGTATCTATATTAGATTCATCTAAAATGCGCGCGGTGGCAATAACACCTTCCAGGTATTTTATTTTCGCTTCCAGCATACCTTGTGCTTCTTTAGCAGCATCATATTCAGCATTCTCTTTCAGATCACCTTTTTCACGCGCTTCTGCAATAGCCTTGCTTGCTGCAGGTCTTTCGATCTTCTTCATGTGATGAAGCTCTTGCTTCATCGCTTCGTAAGTATCTTTTTTTACGTAATTAGTAGTTGCTTCACTCATAAAATATCTTTTATACTAAACTAAAAAAAATACAACGCTTCGGACTTTCTCCAAAGCGTTGTATGGTACAAAGGTAATAAAAATTTAAATGCCCAACTTTTCCAATATAACAGTACTCATTTTGTAAAAAGCCTCATGTGTATAGCCCGCAATATGTGGCGTAACGATCACATTTGGTTGTTGCGTTAAAAAATCAAGCTGCTGTTTTTGAATTTCCGTTAATGTATCTATTTTTTCATTCTCTAAAACATCCAATGCTGCACCGGCAACCTTTTTATTTTTAATGGCAGAGATCAATGAATTAGTGTTTGTCACTCTTCCCCTGCAAGCATTAATAAAATATGGCTTTTGTTCGAGCAATGAGAAAAAATGATCATTGGCCATATACTTTGTCTCTTCCGTTAATGGAACATGAAAGCTTATTACATCGGCATATTTACAAATATGTTCTAGTGTTGCTTCTTTAATATTATCTTTTGCAAAACCGAATTTGTATTTATCGTATGCCAATATAGTAACATCGAAAGAAGAAAGTAATTTTGCCAATGCGCCGCCAGTATTGCCAAAACCAACAATACCAATGGTTTTACCGGTTAGCTCTGTCCCACGGTTAGCTTCTCTTATCCATTTGCCTTCTTTTACTTCATCAAAACTTGTGTTGATCTTATTCATTAAATTCAGGATCATTCCCAAAACATGCTCCGCTACTGAGTTACGGTTGCCCTCAGGACTACTAACACAATTGATACCTTTTTCTTCTGCATAGGTAACATCTATCAGCTCCATGCCGCTACCTAAGCGACCGATCCATTTTAAATGTTCGGCTTTATCTATAATATCTTTATCAATTTTTAATCTAGTCGTTACAATTAATCCAATAGCTGTACTTATTTTTTCACCCAATTCTTCATAGCTGATCGAAGGCATATAAATTACTTCATATCCTTGTTGTTCTAAAGTAGCAGGAAGAATATCATGTACTTTAGCTGTTATAATTACTATCGGCTTCTTGTTCATAGATCAAAAATTAATCAGCTGCTATCATACTAATTTCTACATTAGCATTTTTAGGTAAAGTTTTAACAGCAACAGTTTCTCTTGCAGGAAAACCGCCGAAAGAATCGCCGTTAAAGTATTGTCCATATACTTCATTTACCTGGCCAAAAAGATTCATATCACTTAAAAAAATACTTGTCTTAATAACGTTACTAAAAGTCATGCCTGCTTCTGTTAAAACAGCTTTTAGATTTTTCATTACCTGGTGCGTTTCATCCACAATATTACTGTCATTCATATCCGTTGTTCCTGGTATTAACGCTACCTGTCCCGATAAAAATAAAAGATTACCCACTTTAACTGCCTGGCTATAAGGTCCAATAGGTGCCGGAGCGTCGTTTGTGTTGATTATTTTTTTGCTCATGATTTGCTCTTTTTTACAATAATGCAAATATATCTTTTCTCAACCACGTATTTTTGCGAAAGAAGAAAACAATGAGTTTAATAATAAATATAGATACTGCAACAGAAGTTGCCCATGTTAGCATTGCAAAAGATGGTGTTGTTTTGCAACAAGCATTCAATGCCAATCAAATGGATCATGCAGGTTTTTTGCAGGTAGCTATAAAGAATATTTTGCTTGAAGCTGATATCAGTTTTAAACATATAGATGCCATTGCAGTAACAATAGGTCCCGGTTCATATACAGGCTTGCGTGTTGGTTTGGCTAGCGCAAAGGGTTTGTGTTATGCATTGAATAAACCATTGATAACCATTGGAACATTAGATGTTTTGGCAAAATCAGCACTCATCTCACCAGAAAAAAACTCATTCAAAACAAATGCTTTATTGTGCCCGATGATTGACGCAAGACGAATGGAAGTATTTACCGCTATATTCGATCAATCTTTACAAATTGTTTTACCCGCGTGCGCTTTGGTTTTGGATCAAAACTCATTTAAAGAATTATTGGAAGGGTACCATATTACTTTTTTAGGTAATGGGAGTAAAAAATGGCAAGATATCTGTCATCATCCTAACGCAATATTCATGGATATTGATATTAATCCCTTTGCAATGAGTCAGTTATCAAAAGAAAAATATGAGAATAAAGATTTTTCTGATCTGGCTTACACAGAACCTATGTATATAAAGGAGTTTTATTTGAATACAATTTAATGACAATTGCCTTCGTTAATATCATAAAATCACCGTTTATATAAAACCCATTACTTATTCCTTACATATTTTATATATTTGCTCTTTCCTACATAAATAAAAATTAATTGATATGATTAGCCAAGATGCTGTTGCAGAAGAGGAAAAATCAACCTTACAAGAAAAAGCTGCTATTAAAGTTGATTATTATAATGTAAAAAAAGCGGCCCTTACTTTAAGAGCGCTGAATCATAAACTTCGTCAGCAATTACTAAAATTAATTGACGAAGAAAAAAAGATCACTGTAACTGAGATATATGTTAAACTTAAATTAGAGCAATCTGTTGCGTCTCAACATTTGGCTATTTTAAGAAAAGCAGGGATAGTTAGCACCGAACGCGATGGTAAGTTTATCTACTACATCGTTAACCACAAAAGAATCGAAGAGATCAACAAATTTGTTGGCGAATTAGTGAATTAGTCGTCGTTAAAAATATTATGCAAAGCGGATGTTGTAACAGCATCCACTTTTTTATTTTTATCTTTGTAGAACGATGTACGTTCAACAATTATATACAGGATGTTTAAGCGAAGCTGCCTATTACATTGAAAGCAATGGCGAAGCTGCTATCATAGATCCATTGAGGGATATTGAAGAATATATCAAATTGGCAAAGGAGAGAAAAGCTGAGATCAAGTATATTTTTGAAACACATTTTCATGCAGATTTTGTAAGCGGGCATTTGGATCTAAGCAAAAAAACGGGCGCACCTATTATTTACGGTCCGGAAACAATAACAAATTTTCCTGTTCACATTGCAAAAGACGGTGAAGTTTTTAAACTTGGTAAAATAAATTTAGAAGTATTGCATACACCAGGACATACAATTGAGAGCAGCTGTTATTTATTAAAAGATGAAACGGGAAAACCGAATGCGATTTTTACGGGAGATACATTGTTTGTAGGAGATGTTGGAAGACCAGATCTCAGCAGTGGTGATATGAGTAAAGAAGAATTGGCGGGTATCATGTATGATACTATTCAAACGAAGCTATTGCCTTTGGCAGATGATATATTAGTTTATCCTGCACATGGCGCAGGTAGTAGCTGCGGAAAAAATTTAGGTCCAAATACATTCAGCACGATCGGTGAAGAAAAGAAAAACAATTACGCGTTACAACCACAATCAAAAGATAATTTTATAAAAATAGTTATAGATGGGCTTGAAGAAGCGCCAAAATATTTTTCTATGAATGCAAAAATTAATAAAGAAGGGTATGATAGCTTAGATGCTATTAAAGAAAAAGGATTAATTGCTTTAACTGTTGAAGCATTTAAAACTAAAGTAGAAGGAGATGTGATCATTGTAGATACGAGGCCCGTTGAGGTTTTTACACAAGGGTTTATTCCTGAAAGTATTTTTATTGGATTAGATGGCCGCTTTGCAGAATGGGCCGGAACTATATTGCCTTTTGATAAAGCATTAGTATTAGTTACAGAAAAAGATAAAGAAGAAGAAAGCTTAGTACGTTTGGCAAGAGTGGGGTTTTCTAAAATAGAAGGATACTTAGCTGGAGGTTTTGAAGCCTGGCAAAGTGCAGGTGAAAAAGTAGATATGATCATCGAAGTAGAACCGGATGAATTAGCAATGGATATTCCGCACGATCCAAACTTAGTGGTAGTGGAT
Source organism: Ferruginibacter sp. (assembly GCA_035486495.1). GTDB lineage: Bacteria > Bacteroidota > Bacteroidia > Chitinophagales > Chitinophagaceae > Ferruginibacter. The sequence goes on from DATHNB010000370.1 coordinate 14,956, forward strand.
GTTAGAAGAGAAGCAGAATTTGCAGAGGGCCATGTAAAAGATGCTATCAATCTACCTTTAGATGAAATGGTGGATGTTGCAGCAATTGCTTCTTTCGAAGAAAATCAAAACCTATATGTTCATTGCGGTGGCGGTTATAGAAGTGTTATTGCAGCTTCATTAATGAAAAGACATGGCTTGCATAATCTACGCAACGTAACAGGAGGCTGGGTAAAGATCAAAGAAGAAAAAGGAATTAAGATCAAGAAGGATACTAGTAAGTTGAATTAAGTAATTGCTATATTGTTTGATTGATAAATTGTTGTTAGAAAATAGCACCAAAACAATTTATCAGTGCAACCATCAAACTATTAAAGATTAGTCTTCAATTCTAACAAAAAAGCTTTCAATTTCTTCAGGGATTCTATCGTGGCAAATTTTTCATCCGTCTTTTTATTATTTTTTAAAAAGTCTTTAGCACCTTCGAGTGTATATTTTTTTTCTCTTATTAGGTGATGAATGAGCTGTAGATTTTTGATGTCTTCAGGACGAAACATTCTATCGCCCTTTCCATTTTTTTTAGGTTTCAGTATATCAAATTCATTTTCCCAAAAACGGAGAAGAGATTGATTTACTTTAAACATTTCGGCAACAGTTCCGATCGTATAATATTGTTTTTGAAATAAGATCTCATCTAGCGGTACATCTATCAGATCAGCACCGGCAACCATTTCCTTTAAACTCTTTCTTCCTCTAGTTGATTTTTTTTGTACAGGAATTTTTTCGATCGGGAGATCTATTATTTCGGTCTTGATAATAAGCGGCTTCTGTAACCCAACCGGTTTTTTTATTGGGTCCTCATCAAAAGAAAAATTTATCTGGGTATCATCCGTCATGCTTTAAAGTTAATCAAAACTTTTCGCACTGCCAGTAGAAGCGATTTTTAATAATCGATCAAATTGATCTGGATTGATATCATTATAAAAGAAATAAACCGGATCAACGGCTTCTCCGTTAACATGAATTTCGTAATGGCAATGTGGACCGGTACTTTTACCGGTACTGCCTACCCATCCTATTACTTCGCCTCTTGTTACATGTTCGCCCGAATGAACTTTTACTTTTACCATGTGGCCGTAAATAGTTTCATATCCATAACCATGGTTGATTTCTACATGGTTACCATATCCACCATCGGTAAAGCCGGCCACGGCCACAGTTCCGTTAGCGGTTGCATAAATAGGAGTTCCCTGAGGCGCAGCAAAATCAAGCCCCTTGTGCATTTTAGGCGTGCCATAAACAGGATCAATGCGCATACCAAAACCGCTAGCAATTCTTGTCAGGTCCTTATTGCTAACGGGTTGTATCGCAGGAATACAGGCCAGTTTAACACCCTGGTTTTTTATTAATTTTTCAATTTCAGTATAGCTGTTTAATTGAAAAGCGGCTCTGGCAGCAAGCTTATCAAGCGTTTGGGCCACAGCATCAGCAATAGTATCGTCACCAATTATATTTACTTTATCAAATTCTTTCTGTTTTTCTATCATCTTTTCTCTGGCACTATCCGGCATAGGATTGGCTTCAAAAATAGAACGGTAAACATCATTATCACGCTTTTCCAATACGCCCAGCTGATCTTGTAAAGTTTTCACCTTGTCGTTTAAAGCACTGTAATTATCCTTCATGGCAGTGTATTTACTGTTCATGGCAAGATCCTGTGGTTTAGGGATAAACCGGTTATAAACAGTAATGATAATAGCAGAAGAAACAAGGGCCGTAGAGATAAAACCGAATACACGCAATAGTTTCACCTGAAGAGGTGTAACTAATTTTTCATACCGCAGCGTATTGGTATTGTAGAAATATTTTATTTTTCTCATACTAATTCGGCAAACTTACATACAACAAGTGTAGCTGTCAGCCCTAATCCTTAAATTTGCAGCCTCTGTATTGTTAAAAGAACACAAATATAGACCGATAAATTGCAAAAAACATCCTAAAAATAATTGGAATATGTCCACTAGTGTTGAAACAAAGTCACCTACCGTAAATGAAAAAATGTTGACGGCGAAGCAAATTCGTCAGCAGTTTCTTGATTTTTTTAAATCGAAGGGTCATGCCATTGTTCCATCGGCGCCAATTGTATTAAAAGATGACCCAACCTTATTGTTTACCAATGCAGGGATGAACCAGTTTAAAGATTATTTTTTAGGCAATAAACCTGCACCACATAAAAGAATAGCCGATACACAAAAATGTTTACGCGTAAGCGGCAAGCATAATGATCTGGAAGAAGTTGGTGTAGATACCTACCATCATACTATGTTTGAAATGTTGGGCAACTGGAGCTTTGGTGATTATTTTAAAAAAGAAGCCATTGAATGGAGCTGGGAATTATTGGTTGATGTATATAAAATTCCAAAGGATCGTTTGTATGTTACTGTTTTTGAAGGCGATACAAAAGAAAATATTCCGAAGGATGAAGAAGCTGCAAGCGAATGGACAAAAAGGGTTGCGCCTGACAGAATTTTATTAGGAAATAAAAAAGATAATTTCTGGGAGATGGGCGATACTGGTCCTTGTGGTCCGTGTACTGAAATTCATGTGGATTGCAGAAATGATGATGAAAGAAAAAAGATCGATGGTGCCACATTGGTGAATAATGATCATCCGCAGGTAATAGAAATTTGGAACAATGTATTCATCCAATTCAACAGAAAAAAAGATGGCAGCTTAGAACAATTGCCTGCAAAACATGTTGATACAGGAATGGGCTTTGAACGTTTGGTAAGAGTATTGCAAGGCAAGCAAAGTAATTATGATACAGATGTTTTTACAGGAACAATTGCCGCAACAGAAAAGATCACCGAAAAGAAATACGATTTTAGCGATAGTAAAGAAGCTATTGCATTTCGTGTATTAGCAGATCATATCCGCGCCATATCTTTCACAATTGCAGACGGACAGCTTCCGTCAAATACAGGTGCGGGTTATGTTATACGCCGTATCTTAAGAAGAGCCGTTCGTTATTATTATTCTTATCTTGATTACAAGCAACCTTTGTTGCATCAATTGTTACCGGTTATTGCGGAACAATTTGCAGGAGTATTTCCTGAATTGATTAAACAACTAGATTTTTTAAGCAGGGTAATTAAAGAAGAAGAAGAAGCTTTTTTAAGAACATTGGAAAAAGGGTTGATAAGAGTAGAAATGTTCATGTCTCTTGATGGATTACAATTAATGAAAGAAGGAAGTAAAGAGGCAAATATATTACCAGGCAAACTTGCTTTTGAATTGTATGATACTTTTGGATTCCCATTAGATTTAACAAAATTGATTGCAAACGAAAAAGGTTTAGAAGTTGATGAAAAAGGGTTCGAAATAGAAATGCTTCAACAAAAAACGCGTAGCAGATCCGCTGCTATTTTAGATACAGAAGATTGGGTAACATTAATCGAAAACGTACAAAACAAATTCGTCGGTTACGATTCTCTTGAAACAAAAAGCAAAGTTGTTAAGTATCGCAAAGTGACAGCTAAAGGGAAAGAGTCTTACCAATTGGTTTTAGAGATAACTCCTTTTTATGCTGAAAGTGGTGGACAGGTAGGCGATACGGGACAATTGATAATTGATAATGAACAATTGATAATTACGAATACAAAAAGAGAAAATGATCTCATTATTCACTTTACGGATAAAATCCCTGCAAAATTAACCGGCGATGTAATCGCAAAGGTTGATGTAGCAAGAAGAAAAGCAATCTCTGTTCATCACAGTGTTACACATTTAATGCATGCAGCTTTACGCAAAGTATTAGGTACGCATGTGGCGCAAAAAGGAAGTTTGGTAAATGATGAATACCTGCGTTTTGACTTTTCGCATTTTGCTAAAGTAACGGATGAAGAAATTCTTGCAGTAGAAAAAATCGTAAATGAAAAGATCAGGGAAAATATTCCGGTAGTTATTAAATCAATGCATAAAGATGAAGCCGTTGCTTTAGGTGCAATGGCTTTGTTTGGAGAAAAATATGGCGATATAGTTAGAGTGGTCATTATGGATCCCAATTATTCATTGGAACTATGTGGTGGTACACATGTTGGCAGCACAGGAGAATTGGGCATTTTTAAAATTCAAAGCGAAAGTGCTGTAGCGGCAGGTGTTCGCAGAATTGAAGCAGTGTGTGGAGCTGCAGCGGAAAAATATATTAATGAGGAGTTTGATCTGCTGAAAACAATTCGCGAAACATTAAAAAATCCAAAAGAAGTTTCTAAAGCGGTAGGTAATTTATTGATTGAGAAAACAAGTTTAGAAAAAAGGATAGAAGGATTAGAAGCAAGACAATTAGTTGGTATCAGAAATGAATTATTGCAGAAAGATGAGATAATTAACAATGTAACATTTGTAGGAGAAATAATTGAAGTTGGTTCTGCAGATGTATTAAAGAAATTATGTTTCGATTTGAAGAATCATTTGCATGATCATGTGGTAGTACTATGTGCTAATATTGATGGGAAAGCAAATGTGGCCATCGGAATTTCTGATACGGTTGTTTCAGCCAAAGGATTAGATGCGGGAAAGATCATTAAAGAACATGTTTCTAAATTGATCAATGGCGGCGGCGGCGGACAGAAAAACCTTGCTACTGCAGGCGGACAGGATATTAGTAATTTGAAACAAGTGATTGAAACGGTGAAATCAATGTTATAAGGCAATTGGGCTAAAGCCGGGTCATATCTTAAAAATCAATAACCCCCGAATTAATTCGGGGGTTATTAGTAAATACAATATTCAGGGCTTTAGCCCAATTCCGTTACTTAATTATTTTTAGTCGCAGTAAAATAGTGTACACATAACAACCGGCACAAAAGCTCAGGAAAGATTCCAGAAAAGCAAAGCTGGCAAAAATAATTGCTAAAATAAACGACGCTTTTGTAAAATCAATCAGTAATAGTATTACAACCAAAACAGATAACACAAATCCTATTCCCGCTGCAAATCTCTTCGGAGCCTGATCAATAGGCTTATTGGGTATCTTAAATTGTTTAACGGTAGCACCGCTCAAAATATTCAGCGGACTGAATTTCCCCCAATTAAAAGCGCGCAAAAAGAAATCGATCGCCAGGAAAATAAATATTGGTAAAGCGTTTATAAAGAAAGAAGTTATTACCAATAATAAAACCCATAAAGCTGTTAATCTTACCCTGTTTTCGTTGACTGTTATAAAATCAACCGGACATTCTTTTTCCATAACAAAATATTTAATAATCTACTAAAAAAGTAGACTACACAAATTTAATAAAATTGCTGCACGCTTTAAACTTTTTTCGGTTTAAAACGTCCAATTCGCGCGTTTTAACGTATAATATTTAACGTTTTCGTTTAAAAAACGAATAAAATACCGCGTTTCAAATTAATAAATCTTATCAATCAAGGTTAACTTTGCCACCGTGATGAATAACTCTAAATATGAAGTGGTAATTGGCCTTGAAGTTCATGCTCAATTACTGACAAAAAGCAAATTATTTTGTGGCGATAGCGCATCTTTTGGTGGGCAACCGAATACGCATGTCAGTCCGGTTACTTTGGCTCATCCCGGCACATTGCCTAAGATGAATAAGCAGGCCATCGAGTATGCTATTAAATTAGGCTTAGCCTTGAATTGTGATATTGAACAAAATAATTATTTTGCCCGTAAAAATTATTTTTATCCTGATCTTCCAAAAGGTTATCAGGTTAGTCAGCATACCACGCCTATTTGTAAAAATGGCCATGTAACGATCAAAGTAGGAGATACAACAAGAAATATTATCCTGAATCGTATCCACATGGAAGAAGATGCGGGTAAGAGTTTACACGATGTAGATGACAAATTTACCTGCATCGATCTGAATCGTGCGGGTGTTCCATTATTAGAAATAGTTACAGAACCAGATCTGCATAGTGCTGAAGAAGCATTTGCTTTTTTAACCGAATTGCGTCGTATGGTTCGTTGGCTGAATGTTTGCGATGGAAATATGGAAGAAGGCAGTATGCGTTGCGATGCAAATATTTCGATTCGTTTACACGGAGCTGAAAAACTAGGAACCAGAGTTGAAGTAAAAAATCTAAACTCGATCAGGAACGTTAAAAGAGCCATTGAACATGAAGTACAACGATTAATAGTAATAGTTGACAATGGGGAAAAAGTTATACAAGAGACAAGAAGTTTTGATGCAAATAACGGCACCACCTTTTCTCTGCGCAGTAAAGAAGAAGCCGATGATTATCGTTATTTCCCAGATCCAGATCTTACTCCTTTTAATATTACCGATGAGTTTTTAAAGAGTATAAAAGCTTCCATTCCTGCATTGCCTGAAGAATTGGAAAAAAAATATACCGAAGTGTTTCATCTTCCTACAGCTGATGCAGCAGTTATTTGCAGTGATAAAGAGCAAGCAGATTTTTTTGAAGCAGTAATTAAGCATACGAATAATTATAAATCTGTTGCCAATTGGTTAATGGGGCCTGTAAAATCGTTTACTAACGAAAAAAATATTGAACTTGTAAGCTTTCCATTATCTGTAAAGCAAATTGCACAGTTGGTACAATTGGTTGATGATGGAAAAGTGAATTTTGGTATTGCGTCTTCAAGGATATTCAATGCATTGATTGAAGCACCAGAAAAAGAACCGTTACAAATTGCTACCGAATTAAATTTGATTCAGGAAAGTGACAGCAGTTTGGTGGAAACTTGGGTAGATGAAGTGTTAGCAAAAATGCCGGATAAAATAAAAGAGTACAAAAGCGGTAAAAAAAATCTGATAGGATTATTTGTTGGCGAAGTAAAAAAAGTCAGCAAAGGAAAAGCAGATATGCAAGTAGTAAATAAACTATTGGCAGATAAATTAAACAACTAAATTATTTTAATTAGAATCTAATCTTATGAAAAAATTACTCTCTATTATAACGGTAGCAATAGTGTTGGTTTCTTGTAATCACAAATCTGCTAAAGGTACATTTACAGTATCGGGAGAGATAAAGAATGCGCCGGATCAAAAAGTTTATTTAGATCAATTGTTTTTTAGCAATGATGATCCGCAGGTATTGGATACTGCAGAAATGAAAGATGGCAAATTTTCTTTGTCTGCTATTGGTCCTGAAGAAGGTTTGTACAGAGTTCGTTTAGAAAAAAGCAAATCAGGATTTATATTTATCAATGATCAAAAAGATATTTCTTTTACTGCTAACACACAAAATCTTAGTTTAAGCGGGCCATCTTTTAATACACCAGCAAATGCTTTATTAAAAGGATTTATTAGTACAGTTGATTCGCAAGGAAATGCCTTAGAAGCACAACAAAATCAATTGGAACAATTAAAGGCACAAAACGTAAGTGACAGTGTTTATAAAATAGCATCTGATGATTTAGATGCGAAAACAGCGCTTATTAAAATGTATATTCTTAACTATATCGATACAACTTCAGATCCAATTGTTGGATTATTCGCTTTAGGATATACGCGCAGCATTGATCCTGTATTATTAACAAAACCTGTTAATGACCTGAACCAACGTTTTGCTAAAAATAAAACGGTTACTACATTGGTAGCACAGTTCAATCAAATGTTACAACAAAATCAAACTAAGTCGGCAGCAGTGGGAGAAGGAAGTATGGCACCGGAAATAGTTATGCCGGATGTTAATGGTCAATCTTTTGCGTTAAGTTCATTACGTGGTAAATATGTATTGGTAGATTTTTGGGCAAGCTGGTGCGGCCCTTGTCGTGGTGAAAATCCTAATGTTGTAGCTGCATATAATAAATTTAAAGACAAGAACTTTACTATAGTTGGTGTATCTCTCGATAAAGATAAAAAGGCATGGATCGATGCTATTAAAGCAGATCATCTTACCTGGATAGAAATAAGTGATCTAAAAGAATGGAACAGCGATGCTGTTACATTGTATAATTTAGAAAGTATTCCATCAAATGTATTGATAGATCCAACAGGAAAAATTATTGCAAAGGATTTAAGAGGAGATGATTTGCAGAATAAGTTAAGCGAATTGTTTAAATAAACTAAAAACTAATTAATAAAGCAAAAGAGGCGCATATAATTATGTGCCTCTTTTATTATACTACAATTAAACAATACTCATTGATTCAGTAGTATCCAAAAAGTCCCCCTTCAGGGGGATTTAGGGGGTTTTATTTTTAGGCGCCTGCAACAATAATAAAACCGGCAACAAAGTAAGATTAGTTAAAGTTGCCACTAATAATGTAACAGAAGTTAACCAACCCAAAGCAAACGTACCACCAAAATTGCTTAAACAAAATATAATAAACCCTGCAATTAAAACCAGTGATGTGTATACAATACTTAATCCAGTATGTTTTATGGTAGAAGTAACGGTTGCGGGTACATTATTATTATGTAGCGGTAATTCTTGTTTATAGTTGACCAAAAAACGAATAGTAATATCAATAGCAATACCTAAAGCAACGCTAAATACTAATACTGTTGACGGCTTAAGTGCAACGCCGGCCCAACCCATAACCCCAGCTGTAATTACCAATGGAATTAAATTAGGTATAAGTGAGCAGATCAATATTCTGAATGATTTGAATAAATACAACATACATAATGCGATCAATAAAAAGGCCCAGAATATACTTTGCTTGAGTCCTTTAACAATAAAACTACTGCCTTCTAAAAAGGTGATACTTGTTCCGGTTAATTCAACTTTGTATTGTGCTGTATCAAATAATTCGTTTACTTTATTTTGAATGCCGTTTAATATTACAGGTAGTTGTACTGTACCAACATCAGCCATATTGATGTTTACGCGGGTTGATTGTCTTGCTGTATCAATAAATGATGAGAGCATTTTGGTAAAATTATTTTGCTTGCCTTTCTCATCTGCTTTTGATGGTCTGAGGTATTCTCCTACAAATGCGCCATCAAAAGCATTTGGTAATACATATTGTGTAGAATCGCCATCATAAAAAGCTTGCTTGGCAAATTTTAATCCTTCTGCAATGCTTATCGGTCGGCTCATTTCTTTTTGTGCCGTGATATATTGTGATAAAGAATCTATTTTTTCAAATGTTTTTAAGGCACGCATTCCTGCAAGTCCAAAACGTTTTTTAGTATCTATTACAATCTCCAAAGGCATTACTCCTTTAAAGTTTGTTTCAAAAAAACGTAGGTCAGTATATATCTTGTCGTTCTTTGGCAAGTCATCAACAATAAAAGCTTCACTCTTTAATTTAAAGATACCGGCTATAGAAAAGATCAATACAATTGCTGTAATTGCATAAACCCACTTTGCATGGCACATTACCCAATCTTCTAACTTTAATAAAAAAGAAGTTACCAGTTTGTTGTTTAGATATCTCGTTTGTGATGGTTTAGGTGCAGGTAAATAACTTAATGCAGACGGTAATAGAATAAATGAAATAACAAATATTACCATGATGCTAATACCTGCTACAACACCAAACTCTTTTAGAATGGCACTTTTGGTGAAAGCAAAAACGGCAAAACCAATAGCAGCAGCAATATTGCAGAATAAGGTAACAACGCCCATCTTGCTAACCATATTCACTAATGCTGTTTTTTTATCTTCTAATTCTATATAAGAATAATGATACTTATTAATAAAATAAATACAGTTAGGGATTCCTATCACTACGATCAATGAAGGGATCAATGCACTTAATAAAGTAATATTATAACCGCATAAAACCATTACACCTAAACTCCATATCACACCAAGGATCACTACCAGTAAAGACAATACCATTGTGCTAAATGATCGAAAAAATAATAACAAGATCAATGCACTTAATAATATTGATCCAAGCAAAAAGATCTTCATCTCTCTTTGTACCATATCACCAACCTCTGTTTTTATTAATGGAAGTCCGCTGATATGTGTTTCAATATTTGTTGATGATTGAAACTTATTTACAACAGCAATAATATCAGCAACAATTTTAGAACGTTTTTTAGAATTGATAGCATCCTTATTAATTCTGACAGCAATCAGGTATGCGTGAGTTTCCGGGTTATATAATAAAGTTTGATAAAAAGGAAGATTAAGAAAAACAGCTTTGGCTGAATCTAATTGTTGTTGAGTGGTAATATCGTCATTGAATATTCTTACTGCATTTAGTTTCTCTGTAGCCGAATCTTTCACTAACGTAATAGAAGAAGGAACGCTTAATATATCTTCTACATATTCAACTTTCTTTATGTCTTTATGCAACTTTTGGTATGCCTTAAAAACATCCAACGTAAATAATTTATCTGTTTGTATGCCTATTACTAATGTATTTCCATCATCACCAAACTTCTGTTTAAACGCTACATAATCTTTATATTTTTGATTATCAGTAGGAATGGCTCTCGCAAAATCGTAACTCAATTTTACCTTGCTGGCAAAAAAGCCCATTAGCCCTGTTGCAGCTAATAATAGAATAAGCAGCAGTAACCTACATTTAATTACGAAATTTCCTAAACGTTGCCACATAGAGATTTGTTTGATAATGAATTGCAAAGAAAACCATTTTGTATTGCTTATCCATAAACATGCCAGTATAAGTTTGTTTACTTTTGTGTATAATTTGTTTGCGAGATTAATATTTTAACATCCTTTTAAGCAAATCACCTATCAGTCTAGTAAATTGATGGATAATTATGACACATAAAACCAAGGGCATAGTATTACGAACGGTAAAATATGGTGAAACCAGTGTAGTGGTAACCATGTTTACCGAATTGTTCGGCATACAAACCTATATGGTAAATGGTGTGCGTACTTCAAAAAAGTCTTCTGCAAAAGCCAGTCATTTTCAACCCGGTTGTATTTTAGAGATGGTTGTTTATCACAATGATCTAAAAACGATGCATCATATCAAAGAATTCAAATGGGCCTATTTATATGAGCATATTTTAAGCAACGTAATAAAAAATAGTATTGCTCTATATATGGTTGAATTGATCAATAAAAGTTTAAAGCAACCTGAAGAAAATACCAAGCTTTTTTATTTTTGTGAAGATGCGTTAATGCAACTAGATACTGCCAGTAAAACAGTTACAGCAAATTTTGCTTTGTATTTTACATTGCACCTTACCCATTTTTTTGGATTTAGGATGAATGATGATTATGATGCAGAACACAATATTCTTGATTTGGAAGAAGGTACTTTTATACATGAACAGCCAATACATCCTAATTTTATTGATGGAGAACAAGCATTGCTTACATCGCAATTATTAAAAGTAATGCAGCCGTATGAATTGGAGGATTTGAAATTAAATCACGAAACAAGAAGAAAACTATTATATCGTTATCAGGATTATTATGCTTTGCATATTCATGATTTTGGATTTATGAAAACGTTGCCCATATTACATGAAGTATTATCTGAAGGATAGCTAGATGATCCTTTTTGCTGAAGATTGTTGTGTAGTTGCTAGCTCGTTTACTTTATCGATCAATACAACTCCGGGCTTTTTTCCTTTTTCAAAACTTCCGAAAGTATCATTTATCTGCAATGCTTTAGCACCATTGATGGTGGCCCAGGTTAAAATTTCCTGCAATGAAATATTTGTGTCTTGCTGAATCATTTTTATTTCTTCCAAAACATTTAATTGCCAATTGCTGGCGTAACTATCTGTACCGATAACAATATTGTGCCTGCTGTTTCTTAATAATTCAAATGGAGGAATTTTTTGCTCTATATATTTATTGGCATTGATGCAAACGCAGAAATACAGTTGTTGATCTTTTCTTGTATTTATAAAATCAATATCCTCTTTTTTTATAAAAGTATTGTGTACTGATATGATAGATTGGTTGTTTGTAAAATAGGGAAGAAAACTTTGTAAGCTGCTTTTGCCTCTAGGTTGAAAACTACTAATATCAATTCCGAAATTTTTGTATAATTCTAAAAAGCTACCAGTTTTGTTTTTGTATAATTCTTCTTCCGCTAAACATTCCTGGTTATGGATCGTTATTAATTGTTCAATTGTTTCATTGTTCAATTGTTCAAACAAAGTTTTTGAAACACTGTATGGCGCATGCGGAGAAAGAGCGCTATCACTTTTTAGTTTTGACTTTTCACTTTTGAATTTGGCCAGTACAATTTTAGCCTCATCCAATCGCTTCCCTGCCACAGCATCTACAAAACCACTTACTTCCACAAAATTGTGCCAATAGATATTGCTTTTTTGTTTGATAGGTATGGAATCTGCAGTATTGCAAATATCACCCACTGCTATAGTACCACTTACGTATAATTCTTGCTCGGCTTTGTCCATGGCATCCAGTTTTTCTTCATCGGATGCACCTCTTTTTATCATTACCTGTTGAACAAATTGAACCAATCCCGTTCCTTCAGGAACTACATTTTTTAGATGGCTCAGTTCCAGGTGGCAATGTGCATTTACGAAGCCTGGTGTGAGTATGCCGTCAAATACTTCGATATTATCACCGGCGCCTTTTGTAGAAATTATATCGACTATTATTCCTTCATTATCAGTTACTAAAACCATTTCGGGGTCTAAAAACTCGGAGCCTGTAAATATATTATTAGCCTTAAATTTTCTAAAATGCATGAATTGTGTTTAAAACTTTAAATTTGCCGCCAAACTTTGAATAAAAGTTCAATAAAGGTATGCAGTACAAGTGAGTGACACAACGATGTTGACAATTGTTACTCAGCTGGTAAAAAATAAAAATACATCATGTTAGATAAACTGGATGCGATAAAAGCAAAATTTGATAACCTGGGAGTGGCGCTTACCAACCCGGAAATTGTGAGCGATAACAAAAAGTTCAGCGCTATGAGTAAAGAATACCGTAGCCTTGAAAAAATTGTGAATGCAAGAAACGCTTATGTAAAATTGTTGGATGATATTGAATTTAACAAAGAGGTATTAAGCAGCAGTGATGAAGAGATGAGGGAATTGGCCAAGCAGGAACTTCCAGCAATGGAAGAAAGTAAAACGGAGATGGAAAAGCAATTGCGTAATATGCTGATCCCGAAAGATCCGTATGATGAGAAGAATGCGATCTTAGAAATTCGTGCAGGAACTGGTGGTGATGAGGCATCTCTTTTTGCTGGCGATCTTTTAAGGATGTATTTAAAATACAGTGAAAAGAAAGGCTGGAAAACAGCTATTTTAAGTGAAAGTGATGGAACGGTAGGTGGTTATAAAGAGGTGCAGGTAGAGATTTCCGGCGATGATGTATATGGCACCATGAAATTTGAAAGTGGGGTACATCGTGTACAAAGGGTACCCGACACAGAAGGTAGCGGTCGTGTGCATACGAGTGCTGCAACAGTAGCGGTAATGCCAGAGGCAGATGAAATAGATTTTGAATTGAAAGAGAGCGATGTTAAAATGGAAACTGCCCGAAGCGGTGGAGCGGGTGGACAGAACGTAAATAAAGTAGAAACAAAAGTATTCTTAACGCATAAGCCCACTGGTCTTGTTGTAATGTGCCAAACGGAACGTAGTCAGTTGGGAAATAAGCTAAAGGCGATGGACATGATGCGTACTAAATTGTACGATGAAGAAGTTAGAAAAGCAGAAGAAGCTATCTCACACAAAAGAAAAAGCTTAGTGAGTACTGGTGATAGAAGTGCTAAAATAAGAACGTATAATTTTCCTCAAGGTCGCGTAACGGATCATCGTATTGGCTTGACCGTATATAATTTAGATACTGTATTAAATGGTGAAGTGCAGGAATTTATTGATGCTTTACAGTTTGCAGAAAATGCAGAAAAAATGACGGCTCAAAACTAAAAAGAAGTACTGGGTTTTGGCACATTATTTGTTTTTGAGTAAGTATTCTACAATAGAAACGAACAATCTCATAAACAGTTAGTTTTGGTACCGGCCTCTCGTTCCCGAGAGGCCTATTTTTTGACAAACTGATACTGTTATTATTGGCCTAATTATATGTTTTATTTTATATAAGACCATTTAAAAACATAATTTTGCACCGAATGAATAAGAATTCGGGACAAATATTTCAGACCAACAGTGTTACTCGCTGGAGAAGCTTTAAATGGACATTTAGAGTATTATTAATAGTTGCCTTGTTTTTGATCGTAGTGATGGTGGTAGCATTGGTAACCGGTGTTAGCCCATCCCCCGTTAATATTCAAAATAAAGCAAGGGCGTATGAAAATAAATTGGACCCTTCTAATCCGTTAACATTAGCGAATGCCCAAAACAAAAAGTATAAAGGCTTTAAAAGCTTTTTGTTTAAAAGAATTAAAGAAGATTCTCTTAGAAATCTAGCTTCTTTACAAAAAGGAAATACACCTCAATTACCTTTTATACGTGCAGGTTTTTATACTCCCTGGACAAGAAAGACATCTTTACCAGATATTCAAAAAAATGGCGATAAGCTAAATACTATTTTTCCTGAATGGTTTTTTATTGATAATAAAAACTTCGCCCTGCAATCAAGAATTGATAGCGAAGGGTTGGCTGTGATGAGAGGAAAGGGATTGCGCATAATGCCGATGCTTACGAACTACAGTTCTCAAAAAGGAGATTTTGATGGCAAGCTTTTGCACCTCATATTAACCGATACTGTAAGACAAAAGGTATTTATCAATAATCTTGTTGATACATTATCATTTTACAATTTCCAGGGAATAAATATTGATTTTGAAGATATTCTGGAGCCAACCAATGAACCGCTTACTCATTTTCAAAAAAGATTATACGAAGCGCTACATGCAAAAAATATGACGGTTACAATGGATGTAAGCGTTATGAACGATGATTATGATTATGCGAAACTGTCGGATTATAACGATTACATTGTTTTAATGGCGTATGATCAACATAGTGATACGACTGCGATAGGGCCTATCAGCGCGCAAAAATGGATAGAAGAAGCGTTAGACTGGACTGCTAAAAGGATTAGTAGCAAAAAAATAATTTTAGGTGTTGCAGGATACGGATATGATTGGACAAGGGATGAGGATAATGATAATAAGCCGATTGTAAGAGATTTGACTTATATGGAAGCTATTAATAGAGCCAAAATAGCTAACGTAAAAATTAATTATGATGATGATACCTATAATTTGCATTACAGCTATATAGAAGAAAGTACAGATGACAGCACGGGAGAAGTTACAAGAACACCGCATCATATTTGGTTTACCGATGCTGCAACTGCATTCAATGTACTTCGATTTAGTGATGAATATTCTACTGCTGGTACTGCTCTATGGCGCCTGGGTGCAGAAGATCCTAGGATCTGGGAATTTTACAATATCAACTTAAGTAAAACTGCATTACAACAACATCCGTTTGATTTTGATTCACTCGTATCTATTCCTTATGATGTAAATCAAAAACCAACTTCAACAGGAGAAGGAGAATTACTTAGTATTTTATATACACCTCAACAAGGTAAAATTAATTTGCAGATAGATAGTTCCGATCTCTTGATATCAGAACAGGATTATGCGGTGTTGCCTTCTGGATATGTCTATGAAAAATTTGCAGAAGATAAAAAGCCTTTAGGGCCAGGTCATAAAATAATATTAACTTTTGATGATGGTCCGAGTGCGGAGTTTACACCTCAGGTCTTAAATATTCTTGAAAAAGATAAGATCCCCGCAACCTTTTTTGTTATTGGGTTAAATGCCGAACAAAATATTCCTTTACTACAGCGTGAATACAGAGATGGATTTGAAATAGGCAATCACACATTTACGCATCATAATATTGCTGAGATGAGTCCTGAAAGGGCTGAGCTGGAAATGAAATCCACCCGGCTTTTAATTGAAAGCATTACGGGGCATTCTACTATTTTATTTAGGGCTCCTTATAATGCGGATAGTGAGCCGCAAACGTATGAGGAAATTGAACCTATAGCAAGGGCAAAGAAAGATAATTATATTACTGTTGGTGAAAGTATTGATCCTAATGATTGGGAAGTTGGTGTGAGCGCTGATAGTATTGTTGCAAGAACAATACGTTTAGCTGTATCTACAGATGCCAATATAATATTATTGCATGATGCAGGTGGCACTACAAGAGAAGAAACAATCAAAGCTTTGCCGAGAATTATTGATTATTTTCAAAAAAGAGGTTGCGTATTTACAAGTATTGCCGATTTGATGGGCAAGACAAGGGCGGATGTAATGCCGGCACTTCCACCAAGTCAGGATAGCTGGATGCGCGATTTTAATTTCTTTTTTGCGGAAGCAACATATTGGGCCAGCCATATTTTATTTGCATTATTTCTTGTAGGGATAGCTTTATCAATGGGCAGAATGGCTGTAATGGCTTTATTGGCAGCGATACAAAAGAAACGCGAAAGAGAAGCTGCAGAAGCAGGAATTGCTTCCTGGCCAAATGGCCAATTGCCTTCTGTTAGTATTATTGTTCCTGCGTATAACGAAGAAGTAAATGCGGTAAGAACCATTCAAAGTTTATTAATGCAGGATTATCCTAATCTTCAAATTGTATTTGTTGATGATGGGAGTAAGGATGGAACATTTACTATTGTAGAAGACGCGTTTAAAAACACACCTAACGTATATGTGTATACGAAAGAAAATGGAGGTAAAGCTTCTGCATTAAATGTTGGTATTGAAAAAGCGACGAGCGAATTCGTAGTATGTATAGATGCAGATACGCAATTGAAAACAGATGCTGTTTCCAAATTGATGGAAAAATTTCTTCCACCATTACATTCAGCAAAACCATTTATAAAGGTTGGTGCGGTAGCAGGAAATGTGAAAGTAGGTAATGAAGTGAATATGATAACAAGATGGCAGAGTATTGAATACATTACTTCTCAAAACTTTGACAGGCGGGCTTTTGATCTATTAAATGCTATCACAGTTGTGCCGGGTGCAATTGGCGCTTTTAGAAAAGACGCGATAATAGAAGCGGGAAATTTTACTACAGATACATTAGCAGAAGATTGCGACCTTACGATGCGTTTGCTTAGGAAAGGATATGTTGTTCGCAATTGCAACGATGCTGTTTCTTACACGGAAGCGCCTGAAACAATGACGCAGTTTATGAAACAACGTTTTCGCTGGAGCTTTGGTGTAATACAATGTTTTTGGAAGCACCGCGATGCCGTGTTTAATAATAAGTATAAGAGTTTTGGGATGGTGGCATTACCTAATATCTTCATCTTTCAAATAATACTACCTTTTCTTGCGCCGTTGGCAGATCTGTTTTTATTGTTGAGTTTAATTGCAGCGGGCCTTGGTATTATTCCCGCAAGCGTTGATCATATTTTGTTATACTATTTTGTTTTCACAATGGTTGACGTTATGGGAGCAGCACTGGCCTTTGCATTCGAAAAAGAAGATTACACAAAGCTTATCTGGTTAATTCCTCAACGTTTAATTTACCGCCAGCTCATGTACTATATTCTTATAAAATCATTCAACAAGGCTATTAAAGGGGAGCTACAGGGCTGGGGGGCATTAAAGCGCACAGGTAATGTCAAAACGACAACGGCTTAATAACCTGGATACTAATAAAAAAAGAGTTTTACTTTTGCACCTTGAATGTGCAAAACACCGCGGTAAATATTTAATACACAACATTGGCAACCTCAACAGATAGAAAATCATTTTTTAACAGGCTTGGTGGCAAACCGGGCAATGAGAAAGCAGAGATGACCTTCTTTGATCATATCGAAGAATTGCGCTGGCATATTCTGCGTAGTGTTATTGCATGGCTAACAGGAGCCGTTATAATCTTTATTTATATAGATTGGATATTTGATAACTTGATATTAGCGCCAACCATGCAGGGGTTTTATACCTATGGTGCATTATGCAGGCTGGGGCATTTTCTTCATTTGGGTGATAGCCTTTGTATGCCGGCAGTTAAAATAAATTTACAGGTAACCAATGTAAATGGAACTTTTACATCAGCATTAAATATTGCTACTATTGGGGGATTAATTGTTGCGCTTCCCTATATTTTTTGGGAACTATGGCGCTTTATTAAACCGGCTTTATCACCTAAAGAAAGAAAATACGGAACAGGAAGCGTTTTTTGGGTATCCTTTTGTTTCTTTTTAGGTGGATTATTTGGCTACTATATACTGGCACCCTTTACATTTAATTTTTTGGCAGGTTTTACATTGGGTAAATCGGGTATTATCCAATACCGCCCGTCTATCAATGATTATATTGATAGCTTAACCAATTTAATATTAGGATGCGGTATTGCATTTGAGTTACCTGTTATTTGTTATGTATTAGCAAAACTGGGATTGATATCAGGAACCTTTTTAAAAAAATATTTCAAATTTGCTTTTGTAATAATTTTAGTGGTAGCGGCAATCATAACACCATCTCCTGATTGGATCAGTCAGTTTATTGTAGCATTGCCGTTATTTGTTTTATACTGGATCAGTATTTTATTAGCATCCAATGTAGAAAATAAAAGAGAGAAAAAAGAAAAGGAATGGAGTTAAATCAATAAAATAAAACGTGTTTAATTTTATATAATTATCAATTAAAAATATGTCGGCAACTTTCAATCTAAGTAAACCAATTGCTATCGGCTGCGATCATGCGGGATTTGAATATAAAGAAGCGCTGCTTTCTTTTTTTAAAGCAGAAGGATTAACTTATAAAGATTATGGAACTTACTCAAAAGATTCTGTAGATTATCCGGACTTTGCACACCCGGTAGCATCAGCTGTTGAAGATGGCGAAGCTGCTTTTGGTATTTTATTGTGCGGGAGTGCAAATGGTGTTGCCATTACAGCCAATAAACATCAGGGCGTAAGGGCTGCCATTTGTTGGGCAGAAGAATTAGCTAGCTTAGCAAGGCAACATAATAGCGCCAATATTATTTGTATCCCTTGCAGGTTTGTAGAAGAAGCTGTTGCAAAAAAGATGGTGAGCCTATTTATGAAAACCTCATTTGAAGCTGGGCGCCATCAAAACCGTGTTGATAAGATTGCTTGTTAATCAATTAAAATATATAGTAATAAAAAAGTGAGATAATTTATCTCGCTTTTTTATTAATTAGCTACAAGCATTGATTGTAATTACTATTGTTTTACTTTTACGCCATGCGAAAGAAATTATTTTTATTAGATGCCATGGCGCTTGTATTTCGTGCTTATTATGCCTTAATTCGTAGCCCACGTATTACCAGTGCCGGTAGAAATACAAATGCTCAATTTGGGTTCACTAATACGTTAGTTGATTTGATCAATAACCAGCATCCTACACACATGGCTGTATGTTTTGATACGCATGCACCTACAGAACGTCATACTGATTTTGCAGATTATAAAGCCAACAGACAAGAAACTCCTGAAGATATTCTCTCATCTATACCGGATATAAAAAAAATAATTGAAGGATTTAATATTCCTGTAATTGCCATTGATGGTTATGAAGCGGATGACGTGATTGGCGCACTTGCAAAACAAGCGGAGAAAGCAGGCTATGAAGTTTTTATGGTTACGCCGGATAAAGATTATGGACAATTAGTTTCAGAAAATATCAAAATATATAAACCACCTTATCAGGGCGGTAATTTTGAAATTTTAGGTCCAGCTGAGGTTTGCGCAAAATGGGATATACAAAGCGTTGATCAGGTAATTGATATTTTAGGATTAATGGGAGATTCGGTAGATAATATTCCCGGCATTCCCGGCGTAGGAGAAAAGACTGCAGCCAAATTATTAAAGGAATATCACACATTAGAAAATGTATTAGAGAATGCGGATAAAATAAAAGGTGCGTTAGGAGAAAAAGTACGCAACGGAAAAGAACTAGCGATAATGAGTAAAAAGTTAGCCACAATTATTGTTGATGTTCCTGTTGAATTTCATGAAGAAGATTTCAGAATAAAAGAACAGAATAAAGATGCATTAAGAGAAGTATTTACCGAACTGGAATTCAGACAAATTAGCAAGCGTGTTTTGGGTGAAGAAATTTCATTGGCTGCAAGTAGTAAAACGGCGGCAGCTGAAAATGTTCAGATGGATTTATTTGGCAACCCTATTGAAGCGCCAAAAGTAAAGGCACCAAATCTTACTGAAAATATTGATGCAACAGATAGTAATGAAGGTGAATTTAATACAGGAATTGTTACAGATAAAAATATACATAATACACCACATGATTATACTCTAGTTGAAACAGAAGCAGACATTCTGCAACTAGTTAATTTATTGAAACAGCATACTGAAATATGTTTTGATAGTGAAACAACAGGCATTGATGCAAATGATGCAGAACTGGTTGGTTTAAGTTTTTCTGTTAAAACTGGCGAAGGCTATTATGTTCCTTGTCCTGTTGATAAAGAAGATTGTCTTGCGTTACTGAATAACTTTCAGAATTTGTTTAAGGATGAAAGTAAAACATGGATAGGTCAGAATATTAAATACGATATGCTGATATTGAAATGGTACGGCATGGAGTTATGTGGTGATACTTTTGATACAATGTTAGCACATTATGTAATTGAGCCAGATGGTAAAAGAAGTATGGATCTGCTAAGCGCAAAATATCTAGGTTACGAACCTGTTCATATAGAAGAGCTGATTGGAAAAAAAGGCAAAGCTCAAGGCAATATGCGTGATGTGGAACTGGAAAAAATAAAAGAATATGCCGCTGAAGATGCCGACATTACTTTACAATTAAAAAATATTTTTCTTCCTCAATTAAAAACAAAAGAAGTTGAAAAGGTTTTTTATGAAGTAGAAAATCCTTTGGTGAAAGTATTGACGGATATGGAGTTTGAAGGAATAAGAATTGATGAGGATTTCTTAAGAAATTATTCCAAAGAATTAGAGATCGTTGCCAAACAAAGCGAAGAAAGTGTGTATGAACAAGCCGGGGTTCGTTTTAATTTAGCATCACCAAAACAATTGGGCGAAGTCTTGTTTGAAAAAATGCAATTGGATCCTAAAGCTAAAAAAACAAAAACGGGTCAGTACGCAACGGGCGAAGATGTATTGGCAAAGCTCGCAACCAAACATAAAATATGTGATGATATTTTAACTTTCCGAGAGTTAACAAAATTAAAATCAACTTATGTAGATGCGCTTCCTGAAATGATCAATAAAAAAACGGGCCGCATTCATACATCTTACGCACAAGCTGTTGCTGTTACAGGAAGATTAAGCAGTAATAATCCTAACCTGCAAAATATTCCTATACGTACGGAAAAAGGAAGAGAGATCAGAAAAGCATTTATTCCAAGAGACGAAAATCATGTTTTAATAAGCGCCGATTATTCTCAAATTGAATTACGAATTGTTGCAGGAATTAGCGGTGATGTAAATATGTGTGCTGCTTTTAAAAGCGGTTTAGATATTCATACGGCAACTGCTGCAAAAATTTTTAATGTTGATGAAAAAGATGTTACCAAAGAAATGCGCTATAAAGCAAAGAGCGTAAACTTTGGTATTATATACGGACAAGGTGCATTCGGATTAGCAGAAAATTTAGGTATTCCAAGAGCAGAAGCAAAAGAGATCATCGATAATTATAAAAAGCAGTTTCCTAACATCCAGAAATATATGGATGATACGATCAACTCCGCTAAGGAAATGGGTTATGTTGAAACGCTGATGGGGCGTAAGCGCTGGTTAAAAGATATCAATAGTGCCAACTTCACTGTTCGTGGTTTTGCTGAACGAAATGCGATCAACTCCCCGATTCAGGGTACGGCGGCAGATATGATAAAGCTGGCAATGATCAAAATTCATCAGGAATTTAAAAAGAACAATTTCAAATCGAAGATGTTATTGCAGGTGCATGATGAATTGGTATTTGATGCACACAAAGAAGAAGTTGAAATAATAAAACCTGTTATTTTACATTGTATGCAAACAGCATTGCTATTGCCAAATGATGTACCGACTAATGCAGAAATTGGTGTGGGAGAAAATTGGTTAGCGGCACATTAATTATTGAGCGTCTTTCCATCCCCATAAATAACGACAAGCATAAGTGCGATAAGGACTCCATTTAATTGATTGTTGTAGCATTTTAATTTTGAATGCTTTCTTATCTGTCATATCTAATTTATACAATAACGCAAATCTTTGTTGTATAATGAGATCATCCATTGCGAAAACATCTTCACGACCAAGTGCAAACATTAAGATCATTTCAACGGTCCATTTGCCAACGCCTTTTATCTGCGTAAGTTTTTCAATGATTGCTTCATCACTCATCTTATGCAATTTTGCATCGGTCAGTTTTTCTTCAATAAAAAAACGGCAAACGTTCTGCAAGTAATTTGCTTTCGCATTGCTTAAGCCAACACTACGCAATTTTTCCAAAGGTGTGTCTATTATTTGTTGTGCAGTAGGTTTTCTGTTTTTATATAGATCTAAAAATCTGCCGTAAATAACTTCTGCAACCCTTGTACTTAGCTGTTGACTTACAATTGATTTGCATAAACTAAGATAGACGTCTTTCCCTTTTATTAAAGTATAAGGATCCTGGAGAGTAATTATTTCTCTGAGCTTTTTATCTTTTGAGAGATGTTCTATGTGTTGCATAAAGAGAAGAATTGACCTCAGTGTCTCAGTGGTTAAAACTTAAGCATTACTCCAGCTAACATTACCATCCTTATCATCCTTCAGCTCAATACCTAACCTTGCTAATTGATTTCTTATCTTATCAGAAGTAGCATAATCTTTTTTACTTTTTGCCTCACGACGAATATCTATCAATAAATGCATTACGCCTTCTAGAGAATCGCTAGTAGGAGAAGAATTTCTCAATCCGAAAATATCTTCTAAATAAACTTTGAAACCTTTTTGCAATAAGGATAAAGTCTCAGCAGAAATGACATTGATATCAATCAGCTTATCTTTAAACGAATTAATAGTAGATGCCAGCTCGAACATATTCGCCAATATCTTGGCCGTGCTAAAATCATCGTCCATAAATTCATCAAACTCATTTACCATATGGACGATCTTCTCATTTAACTCAACATCTAATATTGGTTGTCTCGTTTCTGTTATCGTTAATTTCATTAATATCTCATACGCTTCCCATAAACGTTTGAATGCTTTTTCAGATGCCTCCAACGCAGTAGAACCAAAGTCCAGTGTACTACGGTAATGACTTTGTAAAATAAAAAACCTGATCGTCATAGCACTAAATCCTTGTGTTAACAAAGGATGATTGCCACTAAACATCTCTGTTAGTTTGATCTGGTTATTATAACTCTTACCCATCTTCCTTCCATTTACTGTGATCATATTATTATGTATCCAGTAACGGGCAGGATTATGATGATTACAAATGGTACTCTGTGCAATTTCACTTTCATGATGGGGAAATTGAAGATCCATTCCACCACCATGAATATCAAACTCAGCACCTAAATATTTTGTAGCCATGGCAGAACATTCAATATGCCATCCGGGAAAACCTTCGCCCCACGGACTTACCCAACGCATAATATGTTCCGGTGCAGCAGATTTCCATAAAGCAAAATCAGCGCGATCTCTTTTTTCTTCTTGTCCTTCCAATTCTCTTGTTGTTTCAAGCAGGTCATCAATTATTCTTCCGCTCAGTTTTCCATAATCATGATGTGCTGCATATTTTTTCACATCAAAATAAACAGATCCATTTACCACATAAGCATATCCTTCTTTAATGATCTTTTCAATCATTGTTATTTGCTCAACAATATGTCCTGTTGCTGTTGGTTCAATACTTGGTTCGATGCAATTAAATTGCAACATGGCCCAATGAAAAAGATTGGTGTATTTCTGCACCAATTCCATCGGCTCCAGTTTTTCTAAAATTGCTTTTTTACCAACTTTATCTTCGGCTTCTCTACCTTCTTCTTCAAAATGTCCGGCGTCTGTAATATTT
Organism: Ferruginibacter sp.; assembly: GCA_035486495.1. Classification (GTDB taxonomy): domain Bacteria; phylum Bacteroidota; class Bacteroidia; order Chitinophagales; family Chitinophagaceae; genus Ferruginibacter. The sequence goes on from DATHNB010000370.1 coordinate 38,804, forward strand.
CTTACATAGCGTACTTTGTATCCTTTATAAGTCAGGTAACGATACACGATATCAAAAGTTACATAAGGCCTTGCGTGTCCTAAATGACTTTCACCACTAACGGTTGGTCCGCACACATACATACCCACATGACCGGGAGTGATAGATTTGAATTCTTCTTTTTGCCTTGTATATGAATTGTAAACTTTAAGCGACATATTAATTATTAGAGATTGAAAGCGAATTTAAGGAAAAACCCCCAACCCTCTAAAGGGGGCTTTTATGAATGATTATTTAGGGAGATCATGATAATTTATACATTCTGATATAATTTTTATTTAGTCCGGCATCTGTACTACTATGAATCTTCAGTGGCGTCGGGCATTTCAGCAGTAGATCTTTCTTCGATCCTTTCAGTACGTTTCAGTATTTATTTTACTGAAATGAAAGCCCCCTTCAGGGGGTTGGGGGTTTCCGTCTCAAACGGATATCCGTAATCACAGGATAATGATCACTTAATTTTTTGTTGATCTTTGTAAACTGTTCCACGGTAAAATCATCATCCAGAAAAATATTATCAATACGCAGGGTTGACGATATGCCGCTGAAAGTTCGTCCAATGCCCGATCCTTTTTCTACAAATGCATTTTGTAAACCCTTACCTATTGTTGCATACGCATAAGAGTTAGGTACATCATTAAAATCACCACAAAGAATAACGCGATAAGGAGACCTGTCAATTTCTTCTTTAACAAGCTCTGCCTGTGCCTTACGTTTTAAAAAACCTATTTTAATTTTACCAATTACACTCTGGGATTTTTCAATATCTTCTCTGGATTCAAGTGAGGGACTATCGATGTAATTCAAATTAGTTGGCGTAAATTTTAATGATTGTAAATGCACATTAAATATTCTGAACGTATCGTTACCCTTCACCATATCGGCATATTGAAAAATGGAATTGTAATCGTAAGGATATTTCATTACAGCATGCCTGTTGATGAGTTTATATTTTGATAAAATAAGGATACCAAAATGCTGACTATTTAAAAAATCTTCTTTGTAATTATAGCCATAAAAATAATCGGGAAAACGAAGACTATCTACAAAACTACTTAACGGGTAAAATCTGAATTTGCGGTAATAAGGAGTATTCAGATCAACAGGCTTATCTCCTGCTACCATTTCCTGAAAGCAGGCAATGTCAGGCTGATACTTATTAATAAGTGCCAACATTTGTTTTTTTACTTCGGGATGTTTTTTATCCTCCAGAATATTGAACTGCGCAACGTTCCAGCTCATAATACGTAAGGTGTTCGGCTGTTTTTTTATTGTAAAAGAGGAAGATGATCTGAAAGGAATTATATTTTGAATTGGCTTCCACGCAAGCGCAATTACAAAAATAAAGATCAATGAAAGCCTTGGTTCAACAACTAACCAAAAGAGAAAAAAGATAAACAGTATCCCAAAAAGATAAACGGCAAATAAAGTAAAAAGCCCGATGAACCACCAGGTAGCGGGATCAAACCATTTGGCATAACATCCCAGCAAAAATAATATTGCCGCGATAATATTGGTAATGATGAATCCTTTCTTTATGAAATGGCGTAATAGAATTAACGGCATGTGTTAGATGTTGTTAGTTAGTTTTCTATGGCAGGTAAAGGTTGACTAAAGATCCTCGGCTTCTGCTGCTCTTTTTAAAATATCTTTTTCTTCATCGGTAAGAAAATGATACCCTTGCTGATTGATTTTATCAAGTATCTCATCTACACGTTGCTGTGTAACTGTAGATACTTTTTTATACGGATTTTTATTGCCTACACTATAAAAGACTTTTTCTTTAATAGAATGTGTGGTAGATTTTTTATAAGGATTGAAAAGATTCATAAACCAATTGTACAGATTATTCATCCAAACACTTCCGTCTTTACCTCTGCGTAAAAAATACACGAATAGGAAGCCCGCAAATCCGCCGCCTATATGAGATAGAGCAAATGCAGCCGTACTAATGTTTGCAAGTCCCAAAAGATCAATCACCACATAAACTGTTGTAACTATCCATAAAGGGATACCTCCTCCGAGGTTTCTGAAAAAACGAAAATTTGGTGTTAAGATAGTTACTGCAACGGCAATTGCCATTGTGGCTGCGTTAGAACCTACTAAAAAAGAATCGTCAACAAATAATTTTAAATTAGGTACTATATAACTGGTGGCAATAAAAAATACAGCACCAAGTAAACCGCCATAAATATAAATTGGAATGATTTTGTTATTGCCTGTAAGATCTTGCAGTACATAACCGAAGGTCCACAGCCACAACATATTACTAAGTGTATTTAAAATACCTACATTAGTAAACATATATACCAAAACAGTCCACGGTCGTTCGCTTAGTTTTGTTAACTGTGCAGGCAATTCAAAAAATTGTACAGCCTGTGTATTGTACAAAATTGTATCAGATTGAAAATAAAAATAAATTACTTGTAGGGTGAGTAACAATAAAAAGAAGATTACATTAATGGTAAACAAAGCCACCAATGCATTGCCATCTTGCCCAAGATTAAAAATGTTTTTCTTGGGCAATTTGTATTCGCCATATCTATCAGATTCTCCCATAATTAGCTATAGCAAAAATACGAAGCTGCCGCGTAAAAAGCTGTTAAGATTGATTTTTTTGTAGCCTGCAGTAGCTTTTGATAGCAGCAGAATGTTAATACATTGTTTTTCTGTTGGTTTTATTCCAGTATATGATCAATAGAATTCCTATCAAAGCTCCTCCCAAATGGGCAAAATGCCCAATATTATCTCCCTTAAACTGATATAAACCACCAAATAGATCGATCAGAATAAAAACGGGAATCACATATTTTGCTTTAACCGGTATGGGAATAAAAAATACGTATAAAGCCGTATTCGGAAATAAATAAGCAAATGCCGCCATTACCCCCATAATTGCTCCGGATGCACCGATCATAGAATAATTTTCTTTATAAGCAGCTGAAATATCGGCAAAGCTGTATCCTTGCAAAAGCTCAGGTGCAGTTTTCGCATATTGATCCGCACTAAAAGGAATAGTCAATTGAATTAAAATACTAGCACCCACTCCACAGATCAAATAAAATATCAGGAACTTTTTTGATCCCAGAAATTTTTCTAAAATACTGCCGAACATCCACAACGCAAACATGTTGAAAAGAATATGCGCAAAACTTCCCGGATCATGTAAGAACATGCAAGTAATTAACTGGTGAGGTTTAAACAAGCTTGATTTATAATAATGTAAAGCACCCCATTGTGTTACATCAAAAGGATGTATCAATAGTTGTGCTACATACATCAACACATTAATAATGATCAGGTTAAAAATTACAGGAGTTTCTTTTTGTATTGAATTGAATGCCATAAAACAAAGTTAGAATTTATTTTTTCAGTGTTAAAAGTGCCACACATTCTATGTGGTGCGTGTGAGGGAACATATCTACCGGTTGTATTTTTTCTACAACATATTTTTCGCTTAGCAGCAATATATCTCTTGCCTGTGTAGCCGTATTGCAGCTTACATATACAATTTTTGGCGCAGCAATATCCAGTAATTTAAGTACCAGTTTTTCGTGCATGCCTACACGTGGTGGATCGGTGATAATTACATCCGGTCTTCCATGAGCAGTAAAAAATTCATCGTTGCAAATTTTTATTACATCGCCAGCGAAAAATTCTGCGTGGGTGATACTGTTTAAGGCTGCATTTACTTTTGCATCTTCAATTGCTTCGTCAATTACCTCAACACCTATTATTTTTTTTGCTGAGTCGCTTACAAAAATACCAATGCTGCCTGTTCCGCAATACAAGTCATAAACAGTTTCGGTTCCTGTAAGTCCGGCAAAATCTTTTGTGATAGTATATAGCTTTTCTGCTTGCTTGGTATTAGTTTGAAAGAATGATTTAGGCCCGATCTTAAAGCTGAATTCTTCCAGCTTTTCTATTACAAAACCTTTGCCTGTATATGTTTGTGGCGTAAGGTCATAAATACTATCGTTCCATTTTGTATTGATAGTATATAGTAATGTTGTTATTGCGGGCACTTTTTTTAGTAAGCCATCCAGCAAAATTTTTGTTGCCGCTTCATCTTCATAACCCAAACAAATATTTACCATCAGCTCACCGGTAGTGCAATAACGGATAATGATATTACGTAGCCAGCCGGTATGTTGTTTAATGTCATAAAAAGTGTAATCATTTTCTTTCGCGATATCACGAAGACTATTTCTGATCTGATTGTTTACATCATCCATCAGGTAACAATGCTGTATGTCAATTATCTTATCAAAAATTCTAGGTACATGAAAACCCAGCGCATTTTCATTCGGCATTACGGCATCGCTTTTTATTTCCTCATTAGTTAAATACCTTTTATTACTAAAAGTAAATTCTAATTTATTTCTATAATGAACGGTATCACTGCTGCCAACAATAGGTAATATTTCCGGTAGTTGGATTTTGCCTATACGCCTTAGGTTTTGGGCAACTTCTTGCTGTTTGTACTCTAATTGCTTTTGATAAGGCAACATTTGCCATTTACAACCGCCGCAAATGCCAAAATGCTCACAAAAAGCACTTACCCTTTCGGGTGAGTATTCTCTTATCAAAGTCGCTTTACCTTCGGCCCAGTCTTTTTTGTCTTTGGTTATAAATACATCTACAACATCTCCCGGTACGGCACCTTCAATAAATATAACTTTGCCATCTTGTTTTGATAATGCTTTACCTTCGGCTGCATAACCGGTAACTGCTACTTTTTCAAGTAAATATTTTTTTCGTTTCACGCAGCAAAAGTAAATCATATATTATGTTAATGAATTGAAATTTTTACTATTTAGAAAAGCACTAACATTTAAATAATCACTCATTTTAAATACATTTGTACTCCTTCAAGTTTGTAATATGAAAAAAATATTTAGTACAGTTGCACTGGTAATTTGTTTTGCTGCCACATATGCCCAGGGATATAAAATAACTGTTCACTCTCCTGATTATAAAGGCGGACAGGCTTATTTGGCATATCATTTTGGCAAAAGCCTGAATGCGCAAGACTCAGGAATGTTTAACAATAATGGAACAGTTGTTTTTTCAGGAAAGGAAAAACTTCCGGGTGGCATTTATGTTATAATATTTCCGGGAAAGACACAATCTCTTGACTTTCTCATTGATAAATCACAGGGTATTAATATAAAAACAGACACGACAGATCTTGTTAATAATACAGTTATAACCGGCGCCCCGGAAAATCTACCGTTTCAGCAATACCAAAAAGCAATAGAACCTCAGGGTAAATTATTGGAAAACGAAAGAAAAGCATACGGGCTTTCAAAAACAAAACAGGATTCGGATCTACATGTAGCTAATTACGATAAAATAAATAAGGACCTTGCTGCTTTAAGAGAAACCTATATCGTAAAATATCCTGGATCAATGTTGGCTGTTTTATTGCAAACAATGAGAGATCCTAAAACACTGATGGATAAGCCTGTTACTCGTCAGGATTCCATAGACAATTACAATTATTATAAAGCTCATTATTGGGATGATATAACTTTTATGGATGAAAGAGTTATCCGCACGCCATTTTTTATACCCAAGTTGACGGCTTATTACGAAAAGGTAATATCTCAAAATCCGGATAGCATTATTGCAACTTTAGATTATCAATTATTGTTAGCGAGAAACGACTCTGAGATGTATAAGCTAATGCTTAACTGGCTGACCGATGAATATTTTTATCCTAAATACATGGGACAAGATGCAATACTGGTCCATTTGTTTGAGAAATATCATAGTCAGGGCCTAAGCCCATGGCTAACAAAAAAACAACAGGATCTTATCAGTAATCGTGCTTACATGGAGATGTCAAACTTAGTAGGGAGTCAGGGTGCTGATCTTAACTTAATCGATTCTTCAGGCAAGTATAGATCTCTTTACGATGTAGTAGCGGATTATACAGTTGTTTGTTTTTGGGATCCTACCTGCGGACATTGTAAAATAGAAATTCCGAAGATCGATTCAGTTTATGAAGCGAGCTGGAAAAAGCATAATGTAAAAATTTATGCTGTGTTAACCGAAAACGTAAGAGACCAATGGACACAATATATCAGGGATCATAATATTGGTGATTGGACAAATGTGTATCAAACCAAGGAAATGGAAAAAGCTGATGAAGATGCTAATAGAGCGAGCTTTAGACAGCTATACGATGTAACTTCTACGCCAACATTATATCTATTAGATAAAGACAAAAGAATTATTATGAAACATTTAAGCTGGGAACAGATAAATGATTTTTTAAATTTAAAATGGACAAGCAAACCAGCAGCGGACAAATCTAAATAATATAATAAAACCCTTATTTGGTAATGAAGAAAATATTTTTAGCAATTGCATTTTTGTTTGCTGCAACGCAACTTTTTTCTCAAACACTTTTTACTTATGGTAAGGATGCAGTTAGTAAGGATGAGTTTTTACGAGCCTACAATAAAAACAAAATATCTTCTGCAGATAAAGAAAAATCTCTTCGTGAATACCTTGATCTGTATTCAAATTTTAAGTTAAAAGTCAAGGCAGCAAGCTTATTAAGGATGGATACATTGCCAGAGATGCGGATGGATGTAGAAAATTTCCGGGCTCAAATAGTTGAAGGGTACATGACCAACAAAAATGGGTTGAGCGATTTGGCTGATGAAGCTTTTCAGAGAAGTCAAAAAGACATTCACCTCTTACATTTTTATATTCCTGTAAATGATAAAATGACTCCTGCAGATACGGTTAAAGTTTACAATGAGATACAAACTATATATGTTGCACTTAAATCAGGCAAAGATGATTACAAAGAATTATGTAGTAAAGATACAGCTGTCAGCTTTTCAGATCTCGGATATATAACAGCATTTTCAATTCCATATAATTATGAAAATATTATTTATGGTTTGAGTGCAGGAGAAGCCTCTCATCCTTTTCGTACAAAAACAGGCTGGCATATTTTAAAGAATGCAGATGAAAGAAAAAGCATCGGCAAATTAAAAGTGGCGCAAATTCTTTTTGCACTTCCTCAAAATGCTAGTCCTGAAACAGTAAAAGCGGCACAACAAAAATCGGATTCGGTCTATAAGCTGTTGCAGGATGGACAAGACTTCGCCACACTTGCTAAAAAATTCAGCGATGATAAATTAACTTATTCCAATGGTGGTATTATGCCTGAGTTTGGAACAGGTAAATATGAACCTGAGTTCGAGGAGCATGTACTTGAGATTAAAAAAGATAGTGAAATTGCTCCTCCATTTTTAACAAGCTATGGTTTCCATATCGTAAAAAAATTACAGCAAACACCAACGCCTACCAGCAAAAAAGATGATGGATACATGGATGCATTGCGGCAACGTGTATTGCACGACCCAAGAATGAATGTTGTAAATGAAAAGTTTTTAGATGAGGTTGTTTTGCCAAAAACTCAGTATAAAAGAAACATATCTGTAAAAGACGCGGATCTTTTTAGATATGCAGATAGCGCATACATTACTAAAGCAATAGGGAACTATCCGATCAATAATAAAGTGATCTTTTCTTTTCCGCATCAATCTATCAAAGGAAGCGACTGGTTAAATTTTGTGAAAGATTACAAGTTGAAAAAAGGCGAGACTGATAAAGAAATGTTCGATAATTATGTAACTCAAAAAGCCATGGGTTATTATCGTGATCATTTAGAAGAGTATAACAACGAGTTCAAATACCAAATGCGTGAATTTGCAGATGGCAACCTGCTATTTGCAATAATGGAAGAAAATGTATGGAACAAAGCAACGAATGATAGTGCAGGGCTAATGAATTATTACAACCAACATAAAGAAAAATACATCTGGGCAAAAAGTGCAGACGTTCTTCTATTTACTTGCAACAGCACTATTATCGCAGACAGTATTAAAATATTATTGCGGGCAGGAAAAGATTGGAGAAAAATTATTGGTGAGAGTAAAGGGAAAGTGCAAGCAGATTCAGGGCGCTACGAAGTATCACAAATTTCGCTACCTGCCGGAACATTGTTGACAGAAGGATTAATAACCAATACAATAACTAACAAAATAGACAATTCCGGCAGCTTTATTCAAGTGCTGAAAATATTTCCGGATAATCAACAACGAAGTTTTGCAGAATCAAAAGGGCTAGTAATAAATGATTACCAGAATTATTTAGAAGAAAAATGGCTACAGGAATTAAAGAAGAAATATCCTATTAAAGTAAACGAAGCTGTATTTCAATCATTACTCAATTAGATTGTAATATTTTATAAAAAAGCCTGCACTTAAATTGGTGCAGGCTTTTTTTATTTTACTTCTTTCACAACATTATAAATAACTTTCGGTTTACCCAAGGTGTAATAATGTAATACTGGCACACCAAATTTTTTCAATTCTTTAGATTGTTGTATCAACCATTCTGTTCCTACTTGTTCTATGTGTTCGTCTGTTTTAGCTTTTAAAATAGCGTTTGATAGATCTGAAGGTATATCTACATGAAATATTTTCGGTAAGATCGTCAATTGCTTTTTATTGGTAATCGGCTTTAATCCAGGAATGATAGGAACATTGATGCCGTTAGCTCTACACTCTTTTACAAAATGAAAAAATTTCTCGTTATCAAAAAACATTTGCGTCATAATATAATCCGCACCTGCTTCTACTTTTGCTTTTAAATGCTCCATATCTGTTTTCAAATTCGGTGCTTCAAAATGTTTTTCCGGGTAACCTGCAGTACCGATACAGAAATCGGGCCTCACGCCATTTTTAATATCTTCTTCTAAGTAGATACCATTTTTTAAATTCATCACCTGCTTTTGCAGATCAATAGCGTATTTATGTCCATCAGGATGTGGTTCAAAAAACGCTTCATTTTTAGCAGCATCGCCACGCAATACTAATACGTTATTAATACCTAAAAAGTTAAGATCGATCAGTGCATCTTCTGTTTCTCTTTTAGAAAAACCACCACATATTAAATGAGGTACCGCGTCTATTTGGTAATGATTCATCAATGCTGCGCAGATAGCAACGGTGCCCGGTCTTTTGCGGACCTCTACTTTTTCAAATGTACCATCCAGCTTTTTCTTAAACATTGTCTCACTGCGATGATAGGTAACATTTATAAAGGCTGGATTAAATTCCATCAAAGGATCTAAATGCTCATAAATTGAATTGATCGTTTTCCCCTTTAACGGCGGTAAAATTTCAAAAGAAACCAAGGTATCTTTTGCTTGTTGTATGTGTTCTGTTACTTTCATTTTTGTAAAATATGTGCAAACTTAGGCAAGTAATAATAAAGCACAAACTGCTGTTAAATAATAATGCCTTTATAGCCTTATATTTGTTTGTAGTAAATTTGCTAAAATTCAATGTCATTGATCTTAACGATATATACCAAGAACCTGATCAAAAGATACGGCAGTCGTACTGTTGTTAACAATGTTTCCTTCCAGGTAAGTCAGGGAGAAATAGTTGGTTTACTAGGTCCAAATGGTGCCGGCAAAACAACATCTTTCTATCAGGTTGTTGGTTTGGTAAGACCTGATGAAGGCAATGTTTATTTGAACGATATCAATATTACCAAGCTGCCAATGTACAAAAGGGCGCAGATGGGTATTGGTTATTTACCGCAGGAAGCAAGCGTATTTCGCAAGTTGAGCGTAGAAGATAATATCGCCGCTGTACTAGAAATGACCAAGCTGACAAAAGCAGAACAAAAACATAAATTAGAAGAGTTATTAGATGAGTTTCGCTTACAACATGTGCGTAAAAATAATGGCGATACATTGAGTGGTGGCGAAAGAAGAAGAACGGAAATATCAAGAGCATTAGCCGTCGATCCAAAATTTATTTTATTAGATGAACCTTTCGCAGGTGTTGATCCTATTGCTGTTGAAGATATACAGTCAATTGTAGCTAAGCTTAAATTCAGACAAATTGGTATTTTGATAACTGATCACAATGTGAATGAAACACTATCTATTTGTGATAGGGCATACTTATTAATCGATGGTCAGATATTTAAACACGGTACAGCAGAACAATTGGCTGAAGATGAACAAGTGCGTCGTTTGTATCTTGGTAGAAACTTTGAATTGAAGAGGAAAGATTACCTACATGAAGAAGCAGAAAAATCAGCCGCTGAGAAAAATATACTGCTTAAATAAACCTACTTATTACCATCCGTAAAACATTACAATTCTATTTCCATCTTTCCGTAGTATTTCTGTATTTTGCCTATCAATGAAACTGCTATCTCCTGCCATATCACGTTTAGCAAGAATGCGCTCATGGCGCATTGAAAACTGGAGCAACAATCCGGTAGCTGTGCAGAAAACCGTTTTGCAGGACCTTATTACAGCGGCACAGTATACAGAGTTTGGCAAAAAATATAATTTTTCCAAATTGTTTTCCGTAAAAGAATTTAAGAAAAATGTTCCCATTCATGAGTATGATGATATGAAACCATATGTAGAAAGAATGATGCAGGGCGAAGAGAATGTTTTATGGAACACACCTATAGCATGGTTTGCAAAGTCATCAGGAACTACCAGTAATAAAAGTAAATTCATTCCTATAAGTAATGAAAGCTTGAACGATAATCATTATCAAGGCTCAAAAGATGTACTGACCACATACTACAAAAATTTTCCCTCAAGTGATCTGTTAACAGGTAAGGGCCTTGTGATTGGTGGCTCGCATCAGATAAGTAAAATAAATGATGATATTCAGTATGGCGATCTAAGTGCTGTATTGATGCAAAATTCGCCTTTTTGGGGACAATGGCTGCGTACGCCAGAATTGAGCGTAGCCTTATTAGATGAATGGGAAAATAAGATAGAAAAGCTCGCACAATCAACTGCTGAAGAAAATGTAACATCATTAGCAGGAGTACCAACATGGACACTTTTATTGCTGAAAAGAATTTTAGAAATAAAAGGTAAATCAACCATTAAAGAGGTATGGCCAAACCTGGAACTATACATTCACGGCGGCGTCTCTTTTATACCATATCGCGAACAGTTCGATAAAATAATTGGAGGCCCAATTAACTATCTTGAAATATATAATGCCAGCGAGGGTTTTATTGCAGGACAGGATCTTCCCGGAGATGATAGCATGTTGCTCTTTACAGAACATGGAATATTTTACGAGTTCATGCCCGTTGAAGAATACGGAAAAGAAGATCCTCAAACGATCGGATTAAAGGAAGTACAATTGCATAAAAATTATGCATTGATAATAAGTACTACCGGCGGTTTATGGCGATACCTTATTGGCGATACTATACAATTCGCTTCTATCAATCCATACAAAATAAAAGTAACGGGCAGATTAAAACATTATATAAATGCTTTTGGCGAAGAAGTAATTATTGATAATAGTGATAACGCTATTGCGATAGCAGCAGAAAAAACCCGCGCAATAGTAAATGATTACACAGCAGCTCCTCTTTATTTTAGTGACAATAGCAACGGCGCACACGAATGGTTAATAGAATTCGACACAGCTCCTGCTGATCTGAATCAATTCACTATTGAATTAGATACAGCACTAAAAAATATCAATAGCGATTACGAGGCTAAACGACATAAGGATATTGCCTTGCGTTTACCTGTTATTCATTCATTATCTAAAGGAACATTTAAAGAATGGCTTCGTAGAAAAGGTAAGCTGGGCGGTCAACACAAAGTACCAAGATTGAGCAATGAAAGAGTAATTGTAGAAGAGATCTTGGCGATAATCCAAAAGCATGATCAATAGCAAGCACGAAGCTTTAATGAGTTAATTTGAATAGTTCGTTTACGCTTACTAAATTCGCAAAACAAAATAAACCCTCAATAAAATTTATTCATGAAATTATTACAACATAAAGTTGCCATAGTAACCGGAGCAGCTCGTGGAATTGGAGAAGGAATCGCTATTAAACTAGCAGAACAAGGAGCAAACATTGCATTCACTTATGTAAGTGATAATAGCGCGGAAAAAGCAAAAGCGTTAGAAGCAAAACTATTTACATTAGGTGTAAAAGCTAAAGGATATAAAACCAATGCAGGAGATTTTGCAGCATGCGAAACTTTTGTAAATGATGTATTAAAAGAATTTGGATCGATTGATATATGCGTGAACAATGCAGGGATCAGTAAAGACAATTTATTGTTACGTTTAACAGAACAACAATGGGATGAAGTAATGCAAACAAATTTGAAAAGCGTTTTCAACATGACCAAACAAGTTATTCGTCCGATGATGAAAGCAAAAAGTGGTAGCATCATTAATATGAGTAGCGTAATTGGAGAAATGGGAAATGCAGGACAAAGCAGCTATGCAGCATCAAAAGCGGGTGTAATTGGGTTTACAAAAAGTATTGCAAAAGAATTAGGTACTCGTAATATCCGTTGTAATGCAATAGCACCTGGCTTTGTAGAAACAGATATGACTAACTATTTACAAGATGGCGATGCTGCGGAAAAATATAAACAAAGTATTCCATTAGGAAGATTTGGCACTACAGAGGATATTGCTAACCTAACATTCTTTTTAGCGAGCGATCTTAGCAGTTATGTTACGGGGCAGGTAATTAGTGTTTGTGGAGGTCTTAATATTTAATAAGTAATATTTAAATTGAATATTGATTGGAATTGAGGCTTAATTATTAATTACTAATTCTTATTAATATGACTACATACGAAAAACTTTTAGTAGACAACAAAGCCTGGGCAAAAGCGCAGGAAGAAAAAGACCCTGAGTTTTTTAAACGTCTGATATCTATACAATCGCCCGAATTTTTGTGGATAGGCTGCAGTGATAGCCGGGTTCCGGCAGATAAAATTACAGGAACTCAGCCTGGCGAAATATTTGTGCATCGTAATATCGCCAATATGGTAGTGCATACGGATGTAAACCTTTTAAGTGTGTTGGATTATGCTGTAAATTATTTAAAAGTAAAACATGTAATTGTTTGCGGGCATTATGGTTGTGGCGGTATTAAAGCAGCTATGGATAATAATGATTACAAGCCTGTACTTAATATGTGGCTGAGAAATATCAAAGATGTTTATCATCAACATAAAGATGAATTGGATTCGATAAAAAATCAGGAAAATAAAACAGATAAATTAACGGAACTAAATGTGAAGGAACAGGTAATGCATTTGGCGCAAACATCTATTATACAACGTGCCTGGCAAAATGAACAACGTCCACATTTACATGGATGGGTTTATGCATTGAAAGATGGATTGATAAAACCTGTGCTGGAAATGGAACCTGGTACCCGCATTGATCCTTTGTACGAATATGATAATTTATAAGTTAGTGCTTGTCGGTTATTTTTAAAGAATCTTCATAATGCTTTTGTGCTTTGAATTGATAAGACGCATCTAAAATATATTGATAGAAGTCGGCTATACTGCTAGTTTGAGCAAAATAAAAACTAGGTCGGTATCTTTTCATAAAAGCATCAATATCTGTACTGTCAACTGTTGTTATTCTTTTGATCAGCGTTTTGTTAAACCTATAGTCAACATATTTATCCTGTTCTTCCCCAATTAATCTTTCTTGCATCATACGCAGATCTTTATTTCTTCTGAACCTGAATATATCAATCAATTCATCTAGATCTATACCAGCATTCCCTGTATAACCAGAAACACTAGTTTGTACACCGGGTCTTTGATAATTAAATATATAGTCATAATCTTCTCTATTTTCAATAGAATCTTCACGGTAAGTTTTAGAGGTTATTCTTACTTCTCTTAAGGTTTTGAATTTTCCAAATACCCTTACTTGTATGGATACATCAAAATTGTTCATATCGATTATCTCGCTTACAGCAAATTCCGGAGTAGATTTATTGCGGTAAATAAAAGCAAGAGAATCATTCTTTGTTACTATAATAGAATATTGACCCAAAGAATCTGTGATAGTTTGCTTGCCCGCATTGCTTTTCACTAAAACATTTTTTACGGGGATAGTCCGCGTGGAATCATATACAGTACCACTTACAGTAAGCTGAGCAAACAGATTACAGGCCGTAAATAATAAAAAAAAGGTTAAGAGGTATATTTTATGCAGATAAGCCAATCTTTGTGTTGTTCGTGAAATACAATATTAAAGCAACAAGAGTAGTATCGTTAAGCTATGGAATTTTTTAACTGCGATTTCGCAATTCTACAACTTCCTCAACAATTCTTGGATAATGCAAATGTTCTAATGAATGTATTTTTTTAGCTAATGTTGCAGCCGTATCTGATTTATCTACAATACAACTTGCCTGAAAAATAACACCGCCATGATCGTATAATTCATCAACATAATGAATAGTAATACCGCTTTCTATATCATTGGATGCAATAACGGCTTCATGTACAAAATTGCCATACATACCTTTTCCACCATATTTAGGTAACAATGCAGGATGTATATTGATGATCTTATTCGTATAAGCCTGAATAAGCTTTACAGGAATTTTCCATAGAAAGCCCGCCAGTACTATAAAATCGATTTCAAATTGTTTTAAGTCGGAAACAAAAGCATCTCCTTTAAAAAACCTTTCTTTATCGATCAATAAAGAAGAGATGGCCTCTTTTTTTGCGATAGACAAAACGCCAGCACCTTCTTTATTACAAACAATCAGACCAATCTTAATTGTTTTATGATCGCGGAAATGATCGATAATTTTTTGTGTATTGCTTCCTGCTCCGCTGGCAAAAATGGCGATAGTGATTTTATTAGTCAATTTTTCTTCAGACATCAACAACTAAATTTTAATGAGTTAGGTTAAAATAAAATTAAAAACCGCTACAAACCAATAGGAGAGAAGCTTGTCCATTTTCGGTCTTTAACTTGCCTTTTTAACCTTCGGTAAAAGTCTAATAAAAAAGTGTAAATAAGCACTGCATATAAAAAAAATTGGAAAGTAATATTTGATTGACAAATACATGACAAAGACTATATGATAATTTGCCTAATCCGCTGAAACCCACGTCAGATGGGGGAAAATTTTTTTTCAAAATGTTGATATTATGTCAACATCCTTACTTATTTTTGCACTCCAACCAGGACATTTTACACACAAGCACAGATATTACTGTATGAGTCGTTATAGAAAAATCTTTACAAAAGTCTTCGCAAGTTTAGTCTTCATTGCATTAATTTCCTTTAATAATACAAGTTTTGCCCAGGATGGCGAGGCTTTATATAAAGCTAATTGTGCCAACTGTCACAAACCTCTGGAAGATTTCACGGGTCCTGCACTGCAAGGAGCAAGAAAAAGAGAACCGAATGCAGATTGGGCCTACAATTGGGTTGATCATGTAAATACAGTAATAACAACAGATCCTTACGCTATTGCGTTACACGCAAAGTTTGGATCCATAATGACCCAACAAAATCTTACTAAGCCTGAAATCAAAGCAATTTTAGATTGGGCAGATAACTACAAAGCTCCTACTGCTGGTCCGGCGGGAACTCCTGGATCTACAGGCGGCGGGGATGATAACTCATTATTATACGGAATTCTTACAATAATACTTGCAGTTATAGCATTGATATTATTACAGATCAATAGCAGCTTACGCAAACTAACTGATGATAAAGAAGGAATTGTTCGTAGTGAACCGGTGCCTTTCTATCGTAATAAAACATACCTAATGCTTTGTGTTTTGGTATTGTTCTTCATTGGTGGTTATTTCCTTATCAATTCAGCCATAGGCTTAGGTCGTATGCAAGGATACCAACCGGTACAACCTATTTATTATTCTCATAAAGTTCACGCAGGTACTAACCAGATCAGTTGTTTATACTGTCATGGTGGTGCACAGGATAGCAAAACAGCGGGTATTCCTTCTGTAAATGTTTGTATGAATTGCCATAAAGCAATTAAATCATACTCAGGTGAGCCTATTGTTACAGAGGAAGGTGTAACAATTAATGCCAACGAAGAAATACAAAAATTATATGCTTACGCAGGATGGAATCCTGATACTAAAACATACGATAAACCTGGTCGTCCTATTGAGTGGATTAGAATTCACAACTTGCCGGATCACGTTTACTTCAACCATAGCCAACACGTAAAAGTTGGTCAACAACAGTGTCAAACCTGTCATGGTCCTATACAAGAAGAATCTCAGGTATATCAATTTGCTCCATTAAGTATGGGATGGTGTATCAATTGTCATAGAACAACTAAGGTTAATTTTTACAATAAAGAAACCGGCGAAGGCAATAAGTATTATAGCATTTACGAAAAGTTCCATGATGATATCAAAGCAGGTAAAATGGACAGCGTAACAGTTGAAAATATTGGTGGAACTGAATGTCAAAAATGTCATTATTAAAATAATTTGTTAGCCTGTCGGCTGATAAACCAATTGAATAGATAAGTTTTTAATTAGCACTATCGAATTATCATATTATGAGTAAAAAGCATTGGCAAAATTTTGGAGAGCTAAATCAATCTGAAGCATATCAAGAGTCTGCTAAGAATGAGTTTAAAGAAGAGCTGTTACCGTTAGAGGATCTTGATGAAGGATTGTTGAACACTAAAAGTCCTCGTAGAGATTTTCTTAAATATTTAGGCTTTAGTACTGCGGCGGCTACTATTGCAGCTAGTTGCGAAATGCCTGTACGTAAAGTTGTTCCTTACTTACACAGACCGGATGATGTTATTCCTGGTGTTCCTAATTACTATGCTTCTACTTATGTAAATGAAGGAGATGTTATTTCAGTTGTTGTAAAACAACGTGATGGTCGTCCTATTAAGATAGAAGGTAATGAATTGTCTACTTTAACTAAAGGTGGTACAAGTGCACAAGCGCAGGCTTCTGTATTAGATCTATACGATACAACACGTTTGCGTTATCCAATGCAAAATGATGGTAAAGATTTTAAAGAAGTAACTACGTTTGATGCATTCGATAAATTAGTAGCTGCTGATCTTGCAAATCTTGGTGGAAAATCAATTGTATTGTTGACTTCAACAATCGTATCTCCAACAACAAAACAAATTATTGCAGATTTTATTGCAAAGAATGCTGGCAGTCGCCACGTACAATATGATGCGGCTAGTTATAGTGGTATTTTGTTGGCTAATGAAGCTACTTATGGCAAAAGAGTAATTCCTTCTTACAGATTCGATAAAGCAAAAGTTGTAGTTAGTTTAGCCGCAGACTTTTTAGGAACCTGGATCAGTCCGGTTGAATTCGCTTCTCAATATTCAGATAGCAGAAGAATTAAATTGGAAAATCCTGCAATGAGCCGTCACATTCATTTTGAAAGCAATTTGAGTATGACAGGTAGTAATGCAGATGACCGTTTTATACATAAACCATCTGAAACAGGTGCGGTTGCATTGGCTTTGTTGGCTAAATTAGGCGGTGCTGTAACAGCTCCAACTCTTGATAATAAATTAAGCAAAGGAATTGAAGTGGCTGCTGCTGCTTTAAGCGCAAATAAAGGCGCCGCTTTAGTAGTATGTGGTAGCAATGATGTAAATATTCAGATCATTGTAAACGCTATCAACGAGGCAATTGGTGCGAATGGTACAACTATTGATTTTGCAACAACAGCAAACTATCGTCAAGGTGTAGATGCTGATATTACTAAATTAGTAGATGATATGAACGCAGGCGCTGTTGGTGCCTTGTTTGTTATCGCTACTAACCCTGCTTACAATTATTACGACAGCAAAAAATTCATAGATGGAATTAAGAAAGTTCCTGTAACAGTTTCATTCAATGCAACAATGAACGAAACTACAGAGCTTTGTAAATATGTTATTCCTTCTCATCATTGGTTAGAAAGTTGGGGTGATGCGGAGCCTAAAACCGGCTACTATAGCTTAATACAGCCAACTATTAATCCTCTCTTTAAGACAAGAGCATTCCAAACTTCTCTATTAAAATGGAGTGGTAATGCTGCTGATTACGAAACTTACTTTAAATCATATTGGACAACTAAATTAGGCGGTACAAGTGATGCTTATGATAAAGCATTACAAAATGGTGTTGTAGAACCTGCTTCTACTCCTGCTATTGGAAGTACTGCATTTAACAATGCTGCAGTAGCTGCCGCTGCTTCAAAAGCAACTGCTACTAAGGGTGGAGATATTGAAGTTGTTTTATATCAAAAAATATCAATCGGTACAGGTAGCCAGGCTAACAATCCTTGGTTACAGGAATTACCTGATCCTGTATCAAAAATTACCTGGGATAACTATGCTTTAATAAGCCCTGCATTAGCAAAAACATTGTTAGGGTTAGATGTATTGCATAATCAGTTCCAGGGAGATAAATATGAAGTAACTCCGGAAAAGCCAACAGTTAAGGTTACTGTTAACGGACAAACTTTAGAACTAGCGGCTGTAATTATTCCGGGCCTTCATCCAAATGTAGTTGCGATTGCATTAGGTTACGGAAGAAAAAGTATCGATGAAAGCAGAACATCTGACTATATAGGTAAAGCTGCTGCTGGAGCTGGTTTTAACGCTTTTCCATTTGTGAGCTTTGATGGAACAGGTTTTATTTATTCAGCTGTTGGAACTGTTGCTACAACGGGAAATACATACCCTGTAGCACAAACACAGGTACATGGGTTAACTGAAAATCGCCCTGTTGTACATGAAACTTCTTTAGAAAAATTTATTGCTAATCCTGAGGCTGTTTTAGAAGAAGTAAATGCTGAAAGAGAAAGTTTAATTCCTTTCGGAGGTAAATCTTTTAGAGAAGATGCAACTATTTATAGCAAATCTAGTTTAGAAAGGCCAGGAATTAAATGGGGTATGAGCATCGATTTGAATACCTGTACTGGTTGTAGTGCTTGCGTAGTAGCTTGTACTGCTGAAAATAATGTTAGCGTTGTAGGTAAAATGCAGGTTCAAAGAGCGCATGAAATGCATTGGTTGCGTATTGATCGCTACTTTACAGGAGATATAGAAAATCCGGATGTTGTATTCCAACCAATGTTATGTCAACATTGTGATAATGCTCCTTGCGAAAACGTTTGTCCGGTTGCAGCTACTAACCATAGCAGCGAAGGATTAAATCAAATGGCTTATAACCGTTGTATTGGTACAAGATATTGCGCTAATAACTGTCCGTTTAAAGTTCGTCGCTTTAACTGGTTAGATTTCACTGGTGCTGATAGTTTCCCTGATAATCAAAAACCATTATATGGTGTAGATCTTAATGCGGTAACAGAACAAATGAATGACGATCTTACAAGAATGGTGTTGAACCCGGATGTAACAGTTCGTTCAAGAGGTGTGATGGAAAAATGTTCTTTCTGCGTACAACGTTTACAAGACAGCAAATTAGCTGCGAAAAAAGCAGAAGATCCTTCTTTGGTAAGAAATGTGAAAGTTGCTTGTGCTCAAGCTTGTCCTACTAACAGTATCGTTTTTGGTAACGTAAATGATCCTGAAAGTAACGTAGCTAAGATCAGAAAAGAAGAGCATCGTAATTTCTATGTATTAGAACAATTGCACGTATTGCCGAATGTTAACTATATGGTTAAGTTCAAGAATACTGATAGACTTGTTACGAACGATAAAGCTGAGGCTTAGTTGATAGTAGCACACAGATGAAATGTGCGACGCCACTGAAGTTGAACAATGAACAAATGTTTGGTACAAAATAAATAAACAACAAAAGCTAATAGCGCATTGCTAAAAGCTGAAAGCTGAAAATATATGTCATTATTAAAGTACGAATCACAACTAAGGGAACCATTGGTAGATGGTGTTAAAGATTACCATCAGGTAACAGAAGACATTATACGCCCCATTGAAATGAAGCCGAGCCGTTTATGGTATATTGGTTTTTATACCAGTGTAATTTTATTATGCCTTGGTGGTTACAGTGTTTATCGCGAAGTTACTTACGGTATTGGTCAGTGGAACCTTAATAAAACAATTGGTTGGGGTTGGGATATTACCAACTTCGTTTGGTGGGTAGGTATCGGTCATGCCGGAACATTGATTTCTGCAATTCTTTTATTGTTCCGTCAAGGTTGGAGAACGGGTGTAAACCGTGCTGCGGAAGCGATGACAATTTTTGCGGTAATGTGCGCGGGTCAGTTTCCTATCTGGCACATGGGTCGTGTATGGATGGCTTTCTTTGTAATGCCTTACCCTAACACTCGTGGTCCGCTATGGGTTAACTTTAACTCTCCATTACTTTGGGATGTATTTGCGATATCAACTTATTTTACTGTATCTCTTTTATTTTGGTATACAGGTCTATTACCAGATTTGGCTACAGTAAGAGACAGAGCTAAAACAAAATTCCGCAAAATGTTTTATGGTGTTGCATCGTTCGGTTGGAGCGGTAGCACTAAACATTGGCAACGTCATGAAAGCTTATCGTTGGTATTGGCAGGTTTAAGTACACCACTTGTACTTTCTGTACATACGATTGTATCTTTTGACTTTGCGACTTCAGTAATTCCAGGCTGGCACACAACGATCTTCCCTCCGTATTTCGTTGCGGGTGCGATATTCAGTGGATTTGCCATGGTGCAGTCTCTGATGATCATCTTAAGAAAAGTATTTGTGTTAGACGATTATATCACATTGGGCCATATCGAAGCAATGAATAAAGTAATTGTATTGACTGGCTCTATTGTAGGTGTTGCGTATATTACTGAATTATTCATTGCATGGTACGGACAAAACCCTTACGAATGGTATGCGTTCAGTCAAAACCGCGTAAACTTGTTTAGTCCTTATGGATGGAGCTATTACTTGATGATGTTCTGTAACGTGGTATCTCCACAGTTATTCTGGAGCAAAAAATTAAGAAGAAATATTCCGTTTACATTCTTTATGAGTATTGTAGTGAATGTAGGTATGTGGTACGAGCGTTTTGTAATTATCGTTACTTCTACTTACAGAGATTATTTACCATCGTCTTGGAGTACTTATTATAGCCCTTCTATTTATGAAATAGGTTTTTATGTGGGTACGTTTGGATTGTTCTTTACATGTTTCTTCCTGTTCTCTAAATATTTCCCTGTAATTGCCGTGGCTGAAATCAAGAGCATATTGAAAACTTCGGGTGAGAACTACAAGGTAAAAATGACAGAGACCGAAAAACAAGATTCAGAGAAATTTTATATTGAAGAAGTAGAACACGCACACTAGGAATTAATAATTGATAATTAATAATTGATATTAATATGGCTTTCAAAAAATTTGTGGTAGGTAGTTTTGATGATGAAAATGTATTGTTTCCTGCGGTAAAGAATGTTCGCCGTGCTGGTTACAAGATTCATGACGTCTACACTCCATTTCCTATACATGGTTTAGATCATGCAATGGGTTTAAGAGAAACGAGTATTCATACCGCAGGTTTCATTTACGGTATCACAGGTACTACAACTGCATTGAGCTGTATTAGCTGGATATTGGTTAGGGACTGGCCCTTGAATTTTGGTGGTAAACCACACTTTTCATTACCGGCTTGGATACCTATTACATTTGAATTAACGGTATTATTTGCAGCGGTAGGTATGGTACTTACTTTTTGTTACCTCTGCCAGCTGGCACCATTCCTAAAAAAACATGTGTTTCATCCAAGATCTACGGATGATCTTTTTACAATGGTTATTGAGTGTACAGACAAAACAAACGAGAGTGAAGTGCAAGCTTTTTTACAAAATGCAGGTGCAAAAGAAATAAATGTACAAAATGCAGAAACAGGATGGTGGATCGGAACATACGACAAAGAACAAAAATTGTACAGCGACGAAAAAGGATATTAATAAAAGAAGGACCAATTAGAACAAACTGATTTTATAGAATTTATAAGACTGCAATGAAAAAAAATACAATCATAACCGTTTTAGTACTGACAATTACAGCAGCAACTTCTGTAATGACAGGCTGTAGCATTGACAGCAAACGTGAACCAGGTAAAGTGTACATGCCCGATATGGCTTACAGTCGTGCCGTAGAAACTTATGCTGAATTAGACTCTACTGTTTTTACAGATGATACTGCTAAAATCGGATCAGAAATATTTTATGATCGCATGCCTGTTGCTGGTACTATCAGAAGAGGAGACTTAATGCCTTATCCTTACGCTAATGATTCTATTGGTTATGTAATGAGCGCACAGGTTAAAAACCCGATGCCGGCTTTGACTACGGCAGATAGTGCAGAAGCATCAAGATTATTTAATATCAACTGTGCTATTTGTCATGGTGCTGATGGAAAAGCTGACGGCCCCTTATCTTCAAAGATTGGTGGTATTGCTAATTTCACTCAGCAGAAATATATTGACATGGCAGATGGAACAATGTTTCATAGTATCAATTACGGAAAAAATAACATGGGAAGTTATGCTTCTCAGTTAAGCAGACAACAACGTTGGATGATCATTCATTACATAAGAACGTTGCAGCCAAAACCTGCAGCAGATAGTACAAGTACAGCAAAAAAATAAAAGCGTTCACTCAAAATAAAGTTTAGATGAATCATTCTTTCGAATTACCGAGCAGTTATAAAAAATGGACTATAGGCCTTATCGTAGTAGGTATTATAGCTTTATTATACGGTTTAATTGCATTTCATCCATTTACACCTTCTGTAAATGGTGATCATACTGATAGCACGCGCTTTTGGGCAGTGTTATTGCAAAACAGTGTTTTCTTTTTATTAATAGTGAATGCAAGTATGTTCTTTATCTGCTTTACTACTTTAGCAATGGGGGGATGGCAGGTAGCTTTTCGCCGTGTGCCAGAGGCTATATCAAGTGTAGTACCTGTTTTAGGTTTGATCTGTTTTGTTATTTTATTGGCAATTATACTGGGACATCGTGGAGATATTTATCCGTGGGCGAATCCTAGTGTCCTTGATAAGACCTCTCCATTATATGACAAAATAATAGATGGGAAAAGTGGTTTTTTAAACCCTGCTTTTTTCCTTTTATTTTCTGCGGGAACTATTTTAGCTTGGTGGTTGTTAGGTAGAAAAATGCGCTCACTAAGTTTAGATAGCGATAAAGAAGGTCACATGGATTATGAAACAGCAAAAAGCTGGATGAGCAAAAATATTACCATTGCTGCTGTTTATACTGTAATATTCGGTTTAACAGTTGGTTCTACAATTCCGTGGTTGTGGTTAATGAGTATTGACGTTCATTGGTACAGTACTATGTTTAGCTGGTACACTTTCGCAAGTTCTTTTGTATCCGGTTTATCATTGATAGCGATTTTCGTTGTGTATTTAAAGAACCAAGGGCAGTTGGAATATGTTACTGATGAGCATTTACATGATCTGGGTAAATTTATGTTTGCATTTTCTATCTTCTGGGCATATTTGTGGTTTGATCAATACATGCTTATCTGGTATGCGAATATTCCTGAAGAAACTACCTATTTTAAAATAAGAGTTGAAGGTCCGTTCCGTGGTATATTCTTCATCAACTTTATCATCAACTTTATTTGTCCTTTATTGATATTAATGAAAAAAGCAACTAAACGTAACTGGACTTTAATGACGTTTATGGCTATTCTTATCATATTTGGACATTGGTTAGATTTCTGGCAAATGGTTATGCCTGGTACACTAAAAGACCATGCAGAATTAATGCCTTTTGAATTTGGTATTGCAGCTTTATTTGTTGGAATTATTATGTGGAGAATAGGTGTTTTCATTTCAAGTAATCCGTTGACTGCAAAAAATCATCCTTTCTTAAAAGAAAGTATGATACACCATACGTAGTTGAAAAAATGTTCGGCTAAAAAATATTTTAATAATAGAATAATAATTACAGAAAATAATATTGCATCATGACAGATTTTTTGTTGATAGCTATACTGGTAATGATTTTCATAGTCATCTTTCAGATTGCGAAAGCTAGTGAATACGTAAGCGTACTAAAGGGCGAGGATAAAGCACGCAAACAAAATAATAAGATCAATGCTTTCTTACTGATCATGTTTTTAGTGTTTGGTTTGATTGGCGTGTGGTGGTGCAATGACATGTTCTACGGCAAAACATTGTTCCCACAAGGTGCAGCTTCAGAGATGGGGCAAAAAATTGATTTGATGTTGTACATCACAATTGGTGTAACAGGTGTTGTATTCGTTATTACACAAGTGTTATTGTTTTGGTTCGCATTCAAATATCAGGAAAGAGATGACCGCAAAGCTTTCTATTTTCCACATAATACTAAATTAGAATTGCTTTGGACGACAGTACCGGCTATCTTCTTAACTGTATTGGTTGTATTCGGTTTGAAATACTGGTTTAAAATGACAAGTGATGCTCCTAAAGATGCTATTGTTGTTGAAGTTACTGGTCACCAATTTGGATGGGAATTCCGCTATCCGGGCGCTGACGGCATCTTAGGTAAAAAAGATTACAGATTAACTAAAGGTGCTAACAGCTTAGGCGTTGATTTTAGCGATCCTGCAAGTTTAGATGACATACATGTTTCAGGAACAATGCATATACCTGTTGGTAAACCGGTAAAATTCGTTATTAATTCTCAGGATGTTATACATGATGTTGGGTTATCTCATTTTAGAATGAAAATGGATGCTGTTCCGGGTATTCCAACAACGTTATGGTTCACACCATTATATACTACGGAGCAAATGAAAACTCGTTCTGGAGATCCAAATTTTGTATATGAAATAAGTTGTGATCAAATGTGTGGTAAAGGGCATTTTTCTATGCGCGGTGTTATCATTGTTGATAGCGAAGCTGATTATGAAAAATGGTTAAGCTCACAGAAGTCAGAATATGCTACGATCTTTCCTGCTGGAGGAAGCGATAGCACAAAGACAACTGCTGACAGCACAAAAGTAGTAGCAAGTATTGCAAAATAAATTATTATTAGTCTAGATAAATAGCACAAGATTATGAGTAGCGAAACAACCTTACACGGAGCAGATGTTCATGCAGCACACGATGCGCATGACGAACATCACCACCACGAAACGTTTATTACCAAATACGTTTTCAGTCAGGATCACAAAATGATATCTAAGCAGTTTTTAATAACAGGTATTATTTGGGCCATAATTGGAGGCTTGTTCTCTGTATTGTTTCGTCTACAATTGGGTTATCCTGATTCACATTTCCAAATATTAGAAGACCTATTAGGCCATTGGGCCAAAGGCGGTAAAATACAACCTGAATTTTATTATGCTTTGGTAACGATGCATGGTACTATCCTTGTATTCTTTGTATTGACTGCAGGACTGAGCGGTACATTCGCTAACTTCTTAATTCCTTTACAAATTGGTGCAAGAGATATGGCATCTCCGATGTTGAATATGATGAGCTACTGGTTTTTCTTTTTAGCGTCTGTTATCATGTTCTCTTCATTGTTTGTACAAACTGGTCCTGCCGCAGGTGGTTGGACGATCTATCCTCCGTTAAGTGCTTTGGGAGATGCTTCACAAGGTTCTAAAATTGGTATGGATCTTTGGTTGGTTAGTATGGCTATGTTTATTGTGAGCTCTTTATTGGGTGGATTAAACTATATCTCTACAATTCTTAACCTACGTACGAAAGGGATGAGCATGACTAGAATGCCACTAACAATGTGGGCTATTTTCTTCACTGCTGTACTAGGTGTATTATCTTTCCCTGTATTATTATCAGGAGCTATTTTATTATTATTTGATAGAAACTTAGGTACAAGTTTCTTCTTAAGCGATATCGTTATCAATGGTAAAATTTTACCAAATGAGGGAGGTAGTCCGATCTTGTTCCAGCATTTATTTTGGTTTTTAGGTCACCCTGAAGTATATATCATTCTACTTCCTGCGATGGGTATGGCTTCTGAAATCCTTTCTGTTAATAGTCGTAAACCGATTTTCGGTTATATGGCAATGGTTGGTTCTTTATTCGCTATCGCGATATTGGCCTTCTTGGTATGGGCGCATCACATGTTCGTTACAGGGTTGAATCCTTTCCTCGGGGCATTCTTTGTACTACTTACTTTATTGATCGCGGTTCCATCAGCTATTAAAGTATTTAACTGGTTAACTACTTTATGGCGTGCGAATATTCGCTTTACACCGGCAATGTTATTTTCTATCGGTTTCGTTAGTTTATTTATCAGTGGTGGTTTAACGGGTATTTTCTTAGGAAACTCTGCATTAGATATTCACTTACATGATACATATTTTGTGGTTGCGCATTTCCATATTGTGATGGGTGTGGCATCTTTCTTCGGAATGTTTGCAGGTATCTACCACTGGTATCCTAAAATGTACGGTCGCTATTTGAATAATACATTGGCATATATACATTTTTGGGTTACTATCGTTGGCGCATATTTAATTTTTTGGCCAATGCACTATGAAGGTTTAGCAGGTATGCCTCGCCGTTATTATGATTACACTGGCTGGGAATCATTCAAAATGTTTGCCGGTTTAAATCAGTTCATCAGCTTCGTAGCAATGGTGGTGTTCGTAACACAATTATTATTTGTTTTCAACTTTTTCTATAGCATTTTCAAAGGAAGAAAAGTGAAAGATCCAAATCCTTGGGGTGCTAATACTTTAGAATGGACAACACCAATTAATCCGGGACATGGTAACTGGCCTGGAGAAATTCCTGAAGTTTTCCGTGGTGCTTATGATTATGCTAAAGATGGAAGAGAGTTCATTCCGCAGACAGAGCCGATTGGTGCGAATGAGAGTCATCACTAGAATATCGCTATTGTAAATAATTTGTGTGAGAGGTATTGAGCAGATAAATAATTAAGATTTTTGAAAGGATGCAGCAAGACACAAATACCATAGCTAATTCAAATTCGTTTGTATTAGCAAGCAAAGTGAAAGATTATTTTCAATTAATCAAGTTCACTTTAAGCTTTATGGTGGTATTTAGTACTGTTGTAAGTTTTTTGATCGCACCGAATGAAGATTATTTTGTACGGTCGAAAATAATATCAGTTCTTTTACTTTTTGTTGGAGGAATGCTGGTTACTGGATCAGCTAACGCGATTAATCAGGTAATTGAAAAAGATACCGATGCAATGATGTTGCGCACAGCTAAACGTCCTATTGCAAGTGGCAGAATGAGTACACAAGAAGGTACTATTTTCGCGATTGTTACAGGGATTTTAGGTGTCTTTGTCTTGTGGTATTGGTTCAATTATCAAAGTGCTTTGATAGGATTGTTCAGCTTGTTTTTATATGGCTTTATTTATACGCCACTTAAAAAAGTTAATTCTGTTGCAGTATTGGTTGGTGCATTTCCGGGAGCTTTTCCTTGTTTAATTGGATGGGTTGCAGCTTTTGGCGATCATCCTGTTTCATGGTTAGGCGGATGGATCTTATTTGGTATTCAGTTCTTATGGCAGTTCCCTCATTTTTGGGCAATTGCCTGGTTGGCACATAAAGATTATACAACAGCAGGGTTTAAATTATTGCCGGGGGATCAGGGCCCTACAAAATTTACAGCGCTGCAATGTATCATCTATAGTTCTTTAATGATTCCGGTTGGCTTACTACCTTACTTTACAGGAATGGCGGGAATGACGAGTATGTGGATTTTGATAGCTTGTAATTTATGGATGGTATATAAAAGTATCATCTTGTTTATAAAAATGGATGTGAAGAGTGCAAGAATGGTAATGTTCAGTTCTTATTTTTATTTAATGATTGTATTGCTGGCATTATTTGCCAATAGAATTGTGTAGCAATTGATACGATCAAAATCAATTTAATCAACGGTTATAACAAATAGTTGAATGGGTACAGTGGTAATGGAACAAAGAAAAAGAATACATCCGCATAAGTTTACCCTTTGGGTAGGTATCGCAAGTATTATAATGATGTTTGCAGGCTTAACAAGTGCGTACATTGTTAAACGTAATCAGGCTAATTGGTTTTCATTTGAATTACCAGTTGTATTTTGGTATTCAACAGCCGTGATCATGATAAGTAGTATTACTTTGTGGATGGCTCAAAATGCTTTTCAACAAAGAGAAATGGCTAAGTATAGGAGCTTAGTTGTTGTCACTTTAATTTTAGGAGTTCTTTTTATAGCATTGCAGTTTTTAGGCTTCAGTGAGTTGTGGCAAAAAGGTTTGACGTTACAAAGAAATGTGTCACTTTCTTTTATGTACATCATTGTTGGTTTACATGGATTGCATGTAATTGGTGGCATAATTGCTTTGCTAGTATTGTTTGCAAAAGCATTTAATACTAAAGTAAAGAGTTACGATATAGTGCCTGTAGAAGTAGTAAGTACCTACTGGCATTTTGTTGATTTTTTATGGATATATCTTTTGATTTTTTTAATAATGATTCGATAGTAGTTGTAAGTAAATAAGTGAAAACTTAAAAACATTACGGCTCAAAACTTAAAACTTATATGTCTACAGCAACAGTACAACAAGGAACAAAATGGTGGAGTGGTGGTAGAAGTCCATTCAATGCAACCTATGGTAAAGTAATGATGTGGTACTTTTTAATGAGTGATGCATTTACTTTTGGTGCATTTCTTATCAGCTATGGTACCCTTAGGTTCAGTCAAAATTTTTGGGTTGATCCTAACAAGGTGTTTAACTCGTTCCCATTTGCAGAGGGACACAATTTGCCTTTAGCATTTGTAAGTTTGATGACATTTATTTTGATCTTCAGTTCTGTTACGATGGTATTGGCTGTGCATGAAGGGCACAACATGAATCGTAAAGGCGTTGAGCGTTATATGATATTAACCATTATCGGTGGTGCAGCTTTCTTAAGCTGTCAGGCATGGGAATGGCATCACTTATTAACAGGAGAACATCCTGTTTTAGTTAACGGTGTCATTGAACATTGGAACACAACTGTATCGCATAATCCTTTTGGACCGGAAGTAATGTTTAATGGACAATTGGTACATACGCCAGGACCGATTGCTTTTGGTAGCTACTTCTTTGAAATTACCGGTTTCCATGGTTTCCATGTATTTAGTGGTGTTATCATCAATATCATAATGTATATCAAAACTAAATTGGGGCATTTTGATCAGAGGGGTCATTATGAAATGATTGAAAAGGCAGGATTGTACTGGCATTTTGTAGACTTAGTATGGGTATTTGTATTCCTTTGCTTTTATCTTGTTTAATACAACAACATCTTTAAAAAAATTAGTATTTAAAAATTAGCACTTATATGAGCGAACATACTCCAATATCACCTGAAATTACTTTTGTTCCGGAACACCCTGAGGATACAAAAAAAATATGGAAAGTATTTATTCTATTATCTGTTCTTACAATCATAGAATTATCGATCGGGTTAACCATTTACAATATTAAACTAGGAGGAGAAGGAGCTCAGCCTGCGCTTGTATTAGCTTTTAAAGGATTGGTTTGTATTTTAACATTGGCAAAAGCTTACTACATTGTTTCTGTATTTATGCATCTAGGCGATGAGGTTAGAAATTTGATCATGACGATAGTCGTGCCGCTTTGTTTATTTATATGGTTCATTACAGCTTTCTTAGTTGATGGCAATAGCTGGAAAGAGCTACGCAACAGATATAATAGGCCCGCTGATGCACCTACAGAGCAGGTTGCACCTCCTACAAAAGAAGTCAAAGAATAATTAGTAATTAACTATTTTATATGCCAAAACCATTGCACCTTTGCAATGGTTTTTTATTACAATTAAGCCAAAAATAAAAATGAACAAAACGGCAATTTTAGGAATATTATTAGCGATCGTAATGCCGCTAGGTGGGTACTGGGCCGTAAAATATTACAGTGAAAGAGATACACAGATGCCTCGTCGTTATTTTTATGATAGCGTAGCGGTAAAAGAAGATAATGGTAAAACAACTACAGATACAATCTGGCACCAGGCAAAGAATATGACCTTTATTAATCAGTTAGGAAAAACTGTTACGCTTGATTCGTTGAAAGGAAAGATATTGGTAATCGATTTCTTTTTTACCCGTTGTCCAAGTATTTGTCCCGGACTTGCTAAATCAATGGCTCGTCTACAAAAATCATTTCCAAATGATAATGATAGTATTGTTCAATTTATTTCTATAAGCATCGACCCTGAGCATGATTCTGTTCAACAATTAAGAAAATTCGCCGATAAATACACTTCTAATCATGATAGCTGGTGGTTTGTAACTGGAAACAAAAAAGACATATATGATTTCGGTTTGCATGAATTAAAAGCAAGCGTAGCCGATACAGATATCGACACTACATTTATTCATACAGAGAATTTCTTTTTATTAGATAAAGATAGAGTTGTAAGAGGATGGTACAATGGTTTTGATACTTTAGAACAGGCCAAGCTAGTAAGGGATATTCCATTATTAATGCTGGAAAAAGACAAGAAAAAAACCTTCGGGGATTTTGTGAATGACTTATTTGAAAGAAGTTAAAATAAAAAATACAATATAGAAATTATGTTACCAGCACCTTCGTTACAAAAAAATGATAAGCAAGCAAAAATATTAATATGGATCGTTTCGGTCGTTGTATTTGCAGCTGTTGCTTTTTTAAGCAAATTCAAATTGCAATTAAATCTGGGTTTTAATGTGCACATATTTGCCCTAGTAAATGCCATTATTAATTCAACCGTAGCTGTTCTATTAATTGCAGGACTAATTACGGCTAAGCAAAAAAAATATGAGTTACACAAGAAAATAATGCTGACCGCAATTGTGCTATCTGTATTGTTTCTTGTTTCATATATCTGCCACCACTTATTTGCGGGCGAAACAATTTATGGTGATATTAATCATGATGGCATCTTAAGTGCTGATGAAAAAGCTTTGGCAGGTACTGCAAGGACGATCTATCTGATTATCCTTTTTACGCATATTCCAATGGCTGCTATCATTCTTCCATTTGTTTTATTTACTGCTTATCGTGCTTTAACAGGAGAATATGAACAACATAAAAAGTTAGTAAGAATAAC